>JBDLUZ010000084.1:0-7962 GCA_039805045.1 Bacteroidota bacterium
GGTCATGACCTTGGTAAACCGGTGAGATTATGGGCACATCCAGATTTTCCGGAAGCTTGGGAAGAGATGATATCTTTGGAATTGGATTTTATTAACACAGATAAAATCAACGAACTGTCTGATTTCCTTACAGCAAGAAATAAAAATCTAAGACTTCTTCCTTACAACAGGATCATAAGCTCTGCAGGTGAAGTAATCCGCTATGGAAAACCGGAATTGGAAAATCATGCACTTGACGTAACCCAAATTGCTTCCACTGAATTGATTGCAGTGATGGAACGGTATGGCATTTTCATCATTGATCCGGCATCAAAAAAAGTTATAGATAACCTGAGATTCACAGAAATATCCAAATACGCAAAATTTCTGAGTACCTATTCCGGAATCAAATCCTTTATCCATCTAAACAAAATATACATTGTCTGGAGTGCGGCAGAAAAAGATGGGAAAAAATCAGCCCTAATGGTTGCAGAATGGAAAAATGGATTAACAGACCTTCATGAAATACCCATACCTGCAGTTGCGCCTGCGCCAAATGCAATTCCCAATGATATCGTCATCTCTCAACTTAATGGTAAAACATCGTTATACGTAACATTAAACGGAAACAATGAATTAATGAAACTGGACTGGCACTCAAAAAAGACTGAGTGGACAAAGAAAACAGGCGTTGCTCCCTATGGTGTTTGTCTTGCAAATGGTAAGATTTTTGTTACAAACTGGGCCGGTGTACAAGCTACTGACAGCACCAGGGAAAGAGCTGGAGTGCCTTGGAGCCTTGCTTATACCAATCCAAAAACAGGTGCAACTTCTACAGGATCTGTTTCTGTATTTAATGAAATTGATGGCAGTTACATCCGAGATATCAGGGTTGGTTTGCACCCCAATGCCATAATCAGTTCCGGCAATGGGAATTTCATTTATGTAGCAAATGGCTCAAGTGACGAAGTATCTGTTATTGATACCCGATCATTAAAGGTGATTGAAAATATCCCAGTGGGTATGTTTGCAGGGAAAAAAAACATCCAGGGTAGTACCCCCAATGGCCTGGCTTTAAATAAAAACAATGATGCCCTTTATGTTGCCAATGGCCTGGATAATGCAGTAGCATGGATTGCCCTTGGCAGAAATTCTGGGGGTGGCATAAAAGGAATATCGCAAGTAAAAGGACTGATACCAACTGAAGCATATCCAGCAGGATTAGTTGAATGGAATAAAAAACTTATTGTAGCCAACCTTGAATCTGAAGGTGCAAACGTTATTGACAAAAAAAAGAATGCCAGATCCATCCACAATGAACTGGCCTCGGTAAGTATCATTGATATTCCTGATACTGAAAAACTACAAGAGTTCACAACAAAGGTGGCACAATATAATCTGGTTAGCAGCGTAGATCTGCTTGCACTTCAACCCCGAAAAGATGTCAAACCGGTGCCCGTTCCTGAAAGATTAGGCGAGCCATCTGTCTTTAAACATGTTGTATACATTATCAAAGAAAATAAAACCTATGACCAGGTATTCGGTGATTTAGGATTTGGTAATGGTGACAGCTCTCTGTGTGTCTTTGGTGAGCGGATAACACCGAACACACATGCCCTTGCCAGGCAATTCGGTGTGATGGATAACTACCATGCATCAGGCAAATCTTCTGCAGAAGGACATCAGTGGACTGATGCAGGGATGGTATCAGATTATGTAGAGAAAAATGTAAGAGCCTGGTTCAGGAGTTATCCCCACCGGCAGGCTGATGCCATGGTTTACAATAAAAGTGGATTCATTTGGAATCAGGCATTGGATCATGGTAAAACAGTTCGTGTGTTCGGAGAGGCTTGTGAAACAGTTTACGACAATAAACTCAAATGGCTTGACCTCTATAATCGTTATTTAAATGGTCAAGCTCCAGACTGGCACAATGAAAGTACTATTGCAAGATTACGCCCCATAATATCTGCTGATTTTCCAGACTGCGACAACATGGTTTTCAGCGACCAACAAAGGGCAGATTTGTTTATCAAGGAATGGAAACAATCTGAAAAAAACAACAGCCTGCCAAACCTTATGGTTCTTTCATTACCTAATGATCATACTGCAGGAACATCACCAGACTTTCCAACTCCTGATGCCATGGTTGCAGATAACGATCTTGCGTTAGGGCGAATTGTTGATATGATTTCTAAAAGCAAATATTGGGATTCAACTGTCATTTTTATCACGCAAGATGATTCACAAAGTGGATGGGACCATGTTTCTGCATACAGAACTGTTGGATTGGTTGTTAGTCCGTACAGCTCCGGCAAACTAATCCGTTCACATTTTAATCAGGTTTCGATGCTGCGAACCATTGAACAAATTCTTGGCATCCCACCCATGAATGTGATGGACGCCACATCAAGACTGATGACTGACTGTTTTCAGGAGACTATGAATAGCCAAAAATTCAACTTTTTAAAGAACAACATCCCTCTTGATAAAATGAATAAGCCGCTCAATGCGCTTACCGGAAAAGCAAAAAAATTTGCAGAAATTTCTCAACATGAAATTTTCAAAGAGGTTGATGGCGGGGAAGATGACAAGATGAACAAGGTTATCTGGTATTACACAAAAGGAGAATTGCCTTATCCTTCCAAGCAATGATTCTGGTAACCTATCAGTAACAAAGTTGTAGTCTTAATTCAATTACAACTGATTGCCTCCATTATTGTAGAATATCTCTTTAATTGTTTGGATATCCAGTGGTTTGCTTAAAAAACTTTTCACCATAGGAAACTGCTGAGAACGGATTATATCCTTTTGATCCAGTGAGGAAGAAAGCATGAAAACACGGATATATTTTAAAGGTTCTTTTGGGAGATTATTCAACTCCTCCAGGAATTGAAAACCATCCATTTCCGGCATTCTGACATCCAGAAAAATAAAGTCTGGCAGATAGCCCTCATTGGTAATATGCATTTTGATTTCCTCTAATGCAGTTCTGGCAGAAATAAAAACCCGAACCTCACCCTGCCAGCCCGATCTGCTAATTATTTTTGAACTTATTAAATTAAAAATGGGCTCATCGTCTATCAGGTAGCAATGTTGCATCGTAATCAGTTTAAAAAATTTACTGGCAGAGAAATTGTTGCCAATGTACCCTGCCCTGCCTCAGAATCAAGCCTTATGTTACCATTCAATTTTACCATAATTTCCCTGGAAATATACAAACCCAGTCCTGTTCCTGTCGTTTTCTCCGACGCCCGAAAGAACATCTCAAATACCTTTTCAAGATTACAGGCCTCAATACCAATGCCGTTATCTGAAACTTCTACAATCAGATCCAGTTGTTGTCTTAGCACATTTACCTTAACATATGAATGAGGCTTGGATTCATCGGCATATTTCACTGCATTTCCTATCAAATTCTTAATAACCGTATTAATTCGGTTTCGGTCTGATTCAAACTTAATCCCATCCTGAAAAAATAATTCGAGCTTAACAGGGTGTTGCGAATAAAACCGAACATCTTCATATGCATCCCTTATAATTTTTTCGAGCTCAACCAACTCAGGACGAACCTGTAATCTTGCATTTCTGGAGTAATCCAGTATTTCAATAATTGTATTGTCCATCCTGTCAATAGAAGACCCTATGAGTTTAAAAAAATCTTCATTTTCATCTATGTCTCCTTGATACAAATCAATGAGATTAACCAACCCTTTAACTGCAAGGAGAGGTGTTCGCAGATCATGTGACACGCTGTAAACAAAATTATCCAGCTCTCCATTTATTTTCAAAAGTTCATCATTCTTGGAAATCAGTGAATTTCTAACAACCTGTCTTTTTTCTTCTACTCGAATGGCTGAACCAATAATCCCGATAATTTGCAAATCTTCTTGAGTAACCTTTACTTTACTTGAAAAGCAAAATCCCAACATACCAGTAAGTTGTCCATCTTGCCTTATTAAATGAGAAACTGCAAGTGAATCGTTTTGTTCCTCTCTCTTATTGATTAAAAATCGCGAATACCTGTGATTATTGGAAACAACAGTTTCCTGTTCAGAAAAAGATAAAGATGTGTAAAAAAGCGCGAGATCCCCATCGTCAATAAATGCCTTACCATCAATGGTTTCTGATCTGAAAAAAACTACAGGTTCCGCCCGCCCTGTATGTTTGTAAAATACAAGATCTGCCGCAAGCATATCAAATGCCAACATTGTAATATTACTTATATTTTCAAGTGGAACCGATCCAAAACCAAGGAAAGTATTTGCCAAGGCTGTTAACCTTCTCTCAGATTTTTCAATTCTGAATGTTTTTTGATGGCTGCTGAAATGGGAGATCACCTGTTTGGAAAACAGTTCAAAAGCATTAACACCCTGGGGTTCAATAGACCTGTAGTTTAGGGCACCTTTTTCAAGTATGCCACCAGCAACATAGATTCCAGTATTATCCTCACTGTTAACAGCATGTGCAACTATAAATTGATGAAAAGGAATCAGGGAAAGCATTTCCGGCCAGTCAGCTTTATTCAATTGAATAACTTTACTTTCAGGTTGCTTTTCAAATCTTTCTTCAAAAGCTGCTACAAGACAATGATGTGCAAGTTGGGGTATACTAATCCCTTCCGTGACAAATAAAATGGATTCATCTTGGCCTTTTTGATATTGTATGGCAATACCAAATTCAAATTCAAAAATATCGAGAACAGACTCTGCAACAAGCTGAAAAAATGCATGAGACGCATTAACCCGAAAAGCACGTTCATTGAAGGCATTCATTTGTTTATGAATCACAACTTCTGCATCGAGCCTGTCACGAATATTAATCAATTGTTGTTCTACAGATGCGAACTTGCCAACACGCATTTGTAAATCCCTTGCGTATTCAAGCAACTGTTCTTTTGTAAGTTCACTCAATTCAGTATGTACGTATTTATTCAAATCAATATTTATTTCCTGTATATGGCATATAAGGCTGTAGTATAATTATGATATGTATTTTCGCCGCCAAGACGAGCAAATTCACCAAATCCATACATACCAAGCCAGGGTGGACATTGTCCTGAATTGTAGAATGGAAACTGCATGCTGTTAACCAGCTCTTCCTTCAAAATCCGATTGAAAAGGAAGCGCCCCCTGGCGAGACAATCGGCATGAAAAACAGCAATTGGCTTTTTATCTTTTGCTTTTTCATTCATTACTTTAACCATTCTTGACATTTCAGAAAATATTCTTTCTTCATTCCTCTGTGTCAACCAAAGCTTTGTCCCTTCTTGAATATTAGTGGCATAATACATGACATCACCATCATGACTGGTAACAACACGAAGAATATGATTATTACCGTATTCCACAGCCAGATGTTGAGGCAGTTCTTCTGCAAGAGCTCCAATAGGAATTGTTTCTCCGCAGGTATCACTTGGCAATAGTCCCAATCTGGAAGTATATTCCGTCCATGCCGGCTTTCCATTAAGTTCTTGAATTTTATTGCCATCAGACTTAGTAACTATCAATGGTTCTCCAAAAGCCACAAAACCATGCGTAGCCGCTGTTTCAACATAAAGTTCAGGATCTGAAAACCCTACCATATAAGCTCCATGTTCAAATACCTTGCCATCAGCTGCCTGATAACTGACAACTCCTTTCATATTATCAGAAGACGTTGCACCAAATATGGTAACCTTTGATCCAAATACAGTTTGAATGGCCTGAATACAAGCATTATTGTTCATGTCTATTCCTGAAGCCATGAAGTAAATCATGTTTACACCAGGTGTAGATGCTTTAAGTTCTTCAGCCATTTGATATACCTTTTCGTAGGCATTGTATCCAAACACCTCATGGGCATAACTTATGCCAAAATCCCTACCCTCAATAGCCATCAAAGCCATATCTTTCATCGATTCACTAACGCCTTCCCTTCCCACTACACCACAACAGGATGCAGCGAGTACTTTCGCCCTAGGAGCAAGCTTTGCGGCTTCCTCTATCAATTCTTCAAAAGAATGACCAATTGAAGCATGAAAAATCAGCAGATCACAAGAAGAAAAATGATCTCCCAAAGCAATTTCCATGCATTCTGCCACACCACGCCTGGTATTGACCATCCGAGTGCTGCCGGAATGAAACTGTAACATAAGTATGGATATTTAGATTTGAGGTAATATAAACATTTAACAACCGGTATCCTAGCAGATAAGTTATTAAAAATCAATTTTTACTTGAACAAAGAAAACAATTAAGTTGAACGGCACACCTGATTTTCATCAGTTATAGCCATGAGCAGACTCATCTGCTATCAATCATGAAAACTATTGACAATGGTCATTTCCTAAAAAGTATTGATGGTGAAAATTGTGCTCAGTTAAACCAAAAATTCAATAACATGAAAAAAATAATTCTATTGCTGTCCATCAGCGCTTTATCACTTTCACAATTAATCAAAGCACAAGAGAGGGACTCAGTTATTACATTACCAGAGATCAAAGTCACATCATTGGCTAGCGTTAATGCTGATGTGTCCAATGCATTCAGAAGATCATTCCCAGATGCACAGAATCTTAAATGGTACCAGTACGACAGGGATTATATAGCTAAATTCATTTTGAAAGACATGGACCATAACACCTTGTTCAGAAAAAGTGGAATGATGATCTACGACATCAGTTATGGATATGAAAAGCATGTACCAGAGTCAGTAAGAGCCATTGTAAACAGGGCTTATGATAACTATAAAATCATCAGAGGAATTCACATAACTGCTCAAGGAAGGGATATCTGGATGGTTAAGTTGGAGGGGATGAAAAAATACCTGACTCTTCGGGTTGAAGACGGAGAATTGGATGAAGTTGAATCATTTTATAAAGCAGAAACGCTTGATGAATAATTTCATTTAACCAATAGATTATAGTTGATGGAAAACTACCTAACTTCCAAGTTCAATTCCATCAACAATTATGCAAGAACTAAAAAAAACTTTAACCCCGCTGATGCTATGGGGTCTCGGGGTGGGTTATGTTATTTCGGGGATGTACTTTGGTTGGAACCTTGGCTTGGAAAAAGGTGGAACGCTAGGATTAGCGATTGCCACCTTTTTTGTCATAATCATGTATGTAACATTTACATTCAGTTACAGTGAACTTGCTGCAGCCATTCCCAGGGCTGGAGGTGGATTTGTTTATTCCAGTAGGGCTTTGGGCAAAAACTGGGGGTTTATCGCTGGCATGGCACAAAATATTGAATTCATTTTTGCACCTCCTGCTATCGCCCTGGCCATTGGAGCTTATTTCAATTTGTTTATACCGGGTTTACCGGTACTTGAGATAGCTGTTGCTGCATATATCCTAATTACTGCACTGAATATTTATGGTATCAAAGCTGCAGCACTCTTTGAACTCATCATCACCATTCTCGCTGTGGGTGAATTATTGCTTTTTGCAGGATTAACACTCCCCCATGCCAGTATAGAAAACCTTAAACTGAATGCACTGCCCAATGGCTATACAGGCATTTTTGCCGCTGTACCTTTTGCAATCTGGTTTTTCTTGGGTATTGAAGGCGTTGCCAATGTGGCAGAAGAAACGATTAGCCCACAAAAAACCATCACCAGGGGGTTTGGATTTGCCATACTTACCCTTGTTGTACTCTGCATGTTAACCTTTGCAGGATCAGCAGGGGTTGCCGGTTGGGAAGCTATTGTTTACAAGACCGATGGAACCTCATCAGACTCCCCGCTCCCACTTGCCTTAGGCAGGGTTATGGGCGAGAACAATGCCTTTTACCACTTGCTGATAACAGTTGGTCTATTTGGACTGGTTGCTTCATTTCACGGACTTATTCTTGCAGCAGGAAGAGCCAGCTTTGAATTTGGTAAAGATGGATGCGCGCCTGCATTTATCGGTCAAATTAATTCCCGGTTTAAAACCCCTGCCAATGCACTGCTTACCAATATGGGAATTGGCATTATTGCATTATTCAGTGGAAAGAC
>JBDLUZ010000085.1:0-7888 GCA_039805045.1 Bacteroidota bacterium
ACCAGCACCCCTGCGCACTGAATACAGTGTACGGAATTCGAGGTCGTTGGTAATTTTATAAGAAGGAGCAATGCTGGCAAGAACTTCTGTAGTGTTTACGTTATCATCATAAGCTTCCAACAAAGCAAGCGGATTGATGCTAGTATTACCGAACTGGGGTATCACATACAAAGAACCATCTGTTTTCCTTAAAGGATGGGTAGGATTCCATTGCAGTGCATTACCAATCAAACTTCCCTGAAAACCAGCGTTGTTTGAAATCGGAGCTACATTTTCTTTGGATTGAGCAGTATAAAGGTTAAAATCCAATCCGAGTTTCTTACTTTCAAGGAACTTGAAAGAACCACTGAGGTTGGCTGTAACCCTGTTCAGGTCAGACTCACGTACAATACCCTGCTGGTTGATAGAGCCAATTGAGAGACGGTATTTACCATTCTCATTTCCACCACTTACAGAGGCATTGTAATTCTGTGTGATAGCTGTGCGTAGTATTGCATCAAGGGCATCCACATTGTCGCCATAATTACCACTGGTTTGGCTGTACTTTGTGAGCGCTGCACGGTACTGATCACCGTCCATCACATCAATACGCTTCATGATGCTGGAAGCACCAACACCTGCATTGAATTCGATGCGGGGTGCACCTGACTGACCTTTCTTTGTAGTAATCAAGATTACACCATTTGCACCACGGGAACCGTAAATCGCAGCAGCTGATGCATCCTTCAATATTTCCATGGATGCAATGTCGTTGGGGTTGATGAAATTAAGTGGGTTGCCGCCGGGGATACCACCAAGAGAGTTACCAAGACCAGGACGGGCATTGCCACCATCCAAAGGAACACCATCAACAACAAATAAAGGCTGGTTGCTGGAACGAATTGAAGCACTTCCACGCACCCTTACTGTGGTTGCACCACCTGGAGCACCAGAATTGTTAACAACCTGAACACCAGCTACTTTTCCTTGGATCAACTGGTCTGCACCTGTAAGTACACCTTTGTTGAAATCCTTGGCTTTCACCTGTGCAACGGCACCTGTAAGATCCTTCTTGCGGGCAGAACCATAACCTACCACAACAACTTCGTTGAGGTTGGAGCCTGAAGCAGCAAGAACGATGTTCATATTGTCGGTAATGTTCACTTCAACAGTGCCAAAACCAACGGAAGAAACAACCAGCACTTTTGCACTGGCGGGAATGCTGAGCTGGAATGAACCGTCAGCAGCTGTGGAAGTACCCGAAGTTGTGCCTTTGGCTGCTATAGAAGCACCTGAAACAGGAGCTCCGTCTTTGCCGTCAGTCACCTTACCGGATACTGTTTTGTTCTGCGCAACCGCAACCTGTAATGCAAAAAGCATTACCACCGGAAGCAGGATGGCTTTGAGTAAACGTTTTGGGGTCATAAACAGTGGGTTTAAAAATTAAGAAACGCAAAATATGTAATCTTTACATAATAAAGACATTTTGATGATGCTGGCATTTGTCTTAAAATTGATTAAAATTTCACAAACAAAAGCTCAAAAAGATTGAACAACTACAAAGATTTGGCATTTTAAATTAATTTAATATACTGATTTTCAGATCATTATTAAAAAACACTACTTGCTTTCAGGTACTATAAGACAACAGGAACTCTGAATAACGCTGCACAACAAAAAAAAGATTTGTACTAAAAAGTAAATTCAGTAAAATTGCAAAGGTTTGCGATAATGTTTTCGGTGGAAAACTAAAATTATGGGATCAAAAGCGACATTAAAGAATATTGCAGGAATATTGGAGATTAGTATATCTACTGTTTCCCGTGCACTCAAAGACCACCCAGACATTGCACAGGAAACCAAGAGGAAAGTCAGGGAACTGGCTGAACTGATGGATTATGAACCCAATGCGTTCGCCGTTTACCTGCGCACCAATGAAAGCAAGGTAATCGGACTGATTGTACCAGAGATTTCCAACTACTTTTACCACTCTTTTGTTTCTGCACTTGAAAATGAGGCAAGAAAAAAGGGCTATACCCTGTTGATACTGCAATCAGGAAATGATTCTGCAGTTGAAGAAGCTAACCTCAGGCTGTGTAAACTCAACAGGGTAGCATGCATTTTTGTTGCGCTCTGCTCTGAAACCAGAGACCTGGCAACCTTTAACCGCATTGGTTCATCTGGTATTCCAATCGTTTTCTTTGATAAAGTTCCTGAAGACAATAACTGCATCAAAGTTTGCCTGGCAGACCGCGATATCGGCAGACTTGCTGCAAGAACTATCGTAGGTAAAGGAAAGAACAATGTACTTGCCATGTTCGGGAACCCTAACCTTTCTATCACAAGAAAAAGAAAACAGGGACTGACAGAAGAAATCAAAAAACTTACTCCTTTCGTTAACGTTTTTACAGTTACTGCAAACAATGCCAGCGAAGCCAAAACCATACTGATAGAAGCCATGGAGAAAAAAGAAAAACCAGACACTATCTTCTGCATGAGTGATGAAATACTGACTGGTGTTATCATGGGCATCAACAAACTGGGCCTCAAAATGCCGCAGGATATTGCAGTTATCGCAATCAGTAACGGATTCATACCTAAACTGACCAGTCCAGAAATTACCTACATAGAAACAAGTGGGGCTGTGCTGGGCAAAAAAGCCATGCAGACCTTCACGGAAATACTCGAAAAAGGAATTTCAAAAAAACTGGATGTCATCCCCTCTAAATTGGTTGAGGGTGGTTCAATATAAACTGTAATTGCCGATTAAAACTGCAGCCCTACAAATGTTTTCCGCTTGATCTGCTCGTAGGCCTTCTGGTTAAATGAATACAACCTGCCGGGCCTGTGCCTCACTTGCTGTTCCATCTCGTTTTCATCCATTAACAACCCTGTTGTAAACAACTTTTTCCTGAAATTTCTGCGGTCAAATTCAACACCTAAAATCTGTTCAAAAACATGCTGTAAGTCTCTGAGAGAAAACTTCTTTTCCAACAGGTTAAAAATAATCGGTTCCTCCTGAATTTTCCGCTGTAAAACAGTCAGTGAAGTGTCTAATATCAACCTGTGGTCAAATGCCATTGCCTGAATTTCTGAAACAGGCTTCCACTGTAAAGCATTCTCCTTCTTCTTGAGCTGGTAATCTTTTACATTAACCAAGGCAATATACGCAGTGGTTAAGACCCTGCCTGCAGGATGTCTGTTAACCGCTCCAAATGTTTTAACCTGCTCCAGAAACATATCTGTTAGTCCGGTTCGCTCCCGCAAAACCCTGTATGAAGCTTCTTCCAAGTCTTCATCTGGTCTCAATAAATCGCCGAGTAAAGACCACTGTCCCTTATAGGCAGGCAAATCACTTTCAATCAGCAATACCTTTAACACACCTTCATCATAACCAAAAATCACACAATCCACCGATAAGGCAAACTGGAAATCAGGCATCAGTTCAACAGGGGTTGTATTGATATTGGGTCTGGCAAGCTCTTCCATGGCTGAATTGTGTACTTTGTACATTATATCAACAAAAATAGGGGGAATTACGGGTTCACAAAATTTAAGTTGATTTGGCCTTTGCTTTTTCAGCAGTTGACTTCTTAACAATAACTTCGTGCGTGAGAAAATAACCATGGATAATATAAATCAAATCATAGCAGATGGAAAAAGATTTGCTGAGCAGTCGGCCGACACCCTTTTTCTGCAGCAAAACATCGAGGAACTGCGCACAATAATCAGGTTTCATGAACACCGCTATTATGTCATGAACAACCCCCTGATCGCAGATTTTGAATTCGATCAGCTTTTTAAGGCGCTTGAAAAAGCTGAGTTGGCTAACCCCTCCCTCGTTACTACTGATTCCCCTACCCAGCGTGTAGGTCCGGGTGTCACGAAACAATTCAATACGGTTAACCACCTCGTACCGATGTTGTCTCTGGAAAACTCCTACAATGCAGAAGACCTGCACGACTGGGACCGTAAAGCAAGGGAGCTGTCTGGGTTGCAGGAACTAACCTACTGTGTGGAACCCAAATTCGACGGTGCCAGCATCTCACTGATCTATGAAAACGACCAATTTACCAGGGGCGCTACAAGAGGTGATGGTATATCGGGGGAAGATATTACGCTAAACCTCAGGCAAATCCGCTCGATTCCACTTTCTGCCCCCTTTTCTCAATATGGTATCCAACAGATTGAAATCCGTGGCGAAGTGCTGATCAACAAAGAAAACTTCCGGAAATTCAATGAAGGGCTCGCAGAGCAAAACCTGCCTCCGCTGGCAAACCCTCGCAATGCTGCTTCCGGATCTTTGCGTATCAAGGATGCCAGACTGGTTGGCAAACGCAACCTGGAAGCATTCATTTACCACATTGCCTACTTGCAAACTTCAGAACAGCATGAGCCTGTAGCTTCCCATGGAAGAGGTCTGGAAATACTCTGGGAGCTGGGTTTCAGAAGTCCCGTTCATGAAAAAAAAGTGCTGAATGGCATTGATGCTGTCATTCATTTCTGCAGTGAATATGAAGCTAAAAGGGATGAGCTGCCTTATGAAATAGACGGACTGGTTATCAAAATAAATGAACTCAGCATACAGGAAAAACTGGGCATGACAACCCACCATCCAAGGTGGGCTATTGCTTATAAATTCAAAGCAAGACAGGCTACCAGTCGGTTGCTACAGGTGGAATTTCAGGTGGGCAGAACCGGGAGCATTACGCCCGTGGCAAAAATAGAACCTGTCCCTATCGGTGGTGTAACCGTAGCCTCAATATCGCTGCATAACCAGGATTTTATCCGAGATAAAAATATATGCATCGGAGATCAGCTGCTGGTTGAGAGAGCGGGTGATGTTATCCCATACATCGTAAAATCATTTCCGGAGCTGAGAAAAGGTGATGAACTACCAATAGTTTTCCCTGAAAACTGTCCGGATTGCCATACGCCACTCATAAAACCTGCCGATGAAGCAGTATGGAGGTGTCCAAACGACCTTTGTCCAGCCCAGGTTGTTGAACGTATCATTCATTTTGCCAGCAAGGATGCCATGGATATCAGGGGGATGGGTGATGCCCTTGTTCGTAAATTTCATGAAAAGGGATGGCTGTCTGATATTCCATCTATCTACAACCTCCCCTGGGATGAAATCAAAAAACTGGATGGTTTTGGCACCAAATCAGTCAACAACCTCCAGGAAGCTATCGATAAATCAAAAGCCCAACCCCTGTTTCGCCTGATCAACGCGCTAGGCATCCGTTACATTGGTGAAACTACTGCCAAAACATTGGCACAAGCTGTCAACCACCTGCTTGACCTGAGTGGCATGGAAAAAGAACAACTGCAAAATATTGAGGACGTCGGTGTTAAAGTAGCAGAAAGCATATATCAGTATTTCCGACAAGAAAACAATATCAGCATGCTTCAGACATTGGAAGCAGCAGGACTTCAATTGAAAAGCATAAAGCAAGAGCAAATAACCGATGGTAACCTTACCGGCAAAACTTTTCTGTTCACAGGCACCCTATTGAAACTCAAAAGATCTGAAGCCGAAGCCATGGTTGAGTCTCAGGGTGGTAAAATACTTTCCGGAGTCAGCTCCAAACTGGATTACCTCATAGTTGGCGAAGATGCCGGATCCAAACTGGAAAAAGCCAAAAAAATCGCCTCCATCAATATCATGGACGAAGACGGATTTTTGGGGATGGTGGGGAAATGAAGAGGGATGAGGGATGAGGGACAAGTGACGAGTGACAAGTGATTAGGGAAGAGGGACGTGTGAGAAGGGACGAGGCACAAGGCACAAAGGCACAAGGCACGAGTGATTGGGGAAGAGGGACGTGTGAGAAGGCACGAGGCACAAGGCACAAGTGAAGAATGAGGTCTTTACGCTTACAACTTGTCACTCGTCACTTGTCACTCTTGCCTCTTCCCTTACTGCCTTATACTTTCCCCTTTTCCCTCGTCCCTTATCCCTCTTCACTTACCCAATCATCCCCTTACCCATCAGGTATTCAGCAATCTGAACAGCATTTGTTGCAGCTCCCTTTCGCAGGTTGTCGCTCACAATCCACATATTCAAAGTTCTGGGCTGTGTTTCATCGCGGCGCAAGCGGCCAACAAAAACCTCATCACGTTCATGTGCATCCATCGGCATGGGATATTGCTGTGATGCGGGATCATCAACAAGTACCACACCAGGTGCTGATGCAAGCAAATCCCGAACCTCTGCCAATTCAAACTCTTCTTCAAATTCGATATTGACACTTTCACTGTGACCGCCCATAACTGGAATACGGACTGTTGTTGCTGTTACACGTATGCTATCATCGCCCATGATTTTCTTAGTCTCCAGAACCATCTTCATCTCTTCCTTGGTATAGCCATTCTCCAGAAACACATCAATCTGTGGTATAACATTGAGGTCAATGGGATACTTGTATGCCATCTCTCCTGCAATACCCTGTCTTTCATTCATCAGCTGATTGACGGCTTTAACACCCGTTCCTGTAACACTCTGGTAAGTGCTGACTACTACCCTCCTGCACTTGTAGCGGTTGTGTAATGGTGCTAGCGCAACCACCATCTGAATTGTTGAACAGTTCGGATTGGCTATGATTTTATCGGCAGCTGTCAGTTCACTTGCATTGATTTCAGGCACCACCAGCTTCTTGGTGGGGTCCATCCTCCATGCAGAAGAATTATCAATAACAGTGATGCCTGCTGCGGCAAAAGCGGGCGCCCATTCAGTGGAAGTACCACCACCAGCAGAAAAGAGTGCAACTGCCGGTTTCATGTCTATCGCAGTCTGCATGCCAACAACCTTATACTGTTTACCCATGAATGCCACTTCTTTTCCTACAGATTTCTCTGAGGCTACTGGAATCAATTCAGTGACAGGGAAGTTTCTCTCTGCCAGTACCTGTAACATTTTGGTGCCTACCAAACCGGTTGCACCTACGACTGCGACTTTCATTTTATTGTTTTTGTCCCTTGCGGGATAGTTAAAAAAAAGCCTCCCAAATCTGGAAGGCTGTTACATATTTGAATCATACAAATGAGAACTAACCTTCCCGGTGGGACTGTTTCTTGTTCTTTTTTGTATGTTTATTCTTCATCATTGCTCCGCAAAACTAATCATCATGTTTTTTTCTGCCAAAAAATTGTTTTTTCACCTTTTAATCCTTTTTCAAGGGCATTAGTTTTGTTTCCATGAGGATATTGATGGGGATGATGTTGTTGGGTTGCATACAACTGGAGGCACAGGTTAAGAAATATGATGTATTGATCAATGAAATCATGCCTGACCCGTCTCCTTCAGTAGGTTTACCCAATACGGAATACATTGAACTGAAAAATATTTCAAACAAAGCCGTCAACCTACTGAAATGGAAAGTTAGCAATGGCAACAACACAGCATCCATCAATACGGGCTGGATTCTCCAGCCAGACAGTCTTGTGATTATTTGTCCCCGAACTCAGGTCAACAATTTTGATACTTCCTTGAGTATTATTGGTATCACCAGCTTTCCGGCATTGTCGAATGAATCAGGTATCATAGCCTTAATCGCTCCTGATGGACAAACCATTCATGCCATGACTTATGACGTCGGCATGCACGACAACCTGGTAAAAGAAGCCGGAGGCTGGAGCCTTGAAGTGGCAGATCCAAATCAACCATGCAACCCTAACAACTGGTTTTCAAGCGTGGATAGTAAAGGCGGTACGCCGGGTCGGATAAACAGTCTATCCAATTCCAAAATACCTGTTACACGAATCATGGCAATAAATTGTATTGCACAAAACGAGACCACACTGCTGTTGGAGCTTAATCAGGGTGCAGACAGTAGTTCAGTTTCAACAGCAGCTAACTATCACATCTCTCCTGCAGCTGGCAACATCGTTGGGACTGAAGCAGTTC
>JBDLUZ010000086.1:0-7828 GCA_039805045.1 Bacteroidota bacterium
CGGGAAGGGTGCTACACATGCCACTCCCAGATGATCAGACCATTTCGCTCCGAAACGGCACGCTATGGCGATTATTCAAAAGCGGGTGAATTTGTGTATGACCATCCCTTTCAGTGGGGTTCCAAAAGAAGTGGTCCGGACCTTGCCCGTGAAGGTGTGGGTAACAATAAAAAATCGAACAGCTGGCATTACAACCACATGGATGATCCGCAGGCCATCTCTACCGGATCCATCATGCCTGCATACAGTTTCATGCTCGACCAGGAACTTGATACAAGCACTACCAGCGCCAAAATCAGGGCTATGCAAACCCTTGGTGTGCCGTATGAAAAGAATTACGATAAGCAAGCCAATGCAGACCTGTTGCGTCAGGCACAATCCATTGCAGAAGATCTGAAAAAAGACGGCATACAAACGCCGCCAAACAAAGAAATCATCGCCATCATTGCTTATATGCAAAGACTGGGAACTGATATCGAGAAATTCAAAACAGCTAAAAACTAACCATGTTCAAATTCATCAAACAATACGCTGAAAAGATAGATGGTATCGCCATCTACCCCGTAGTGGCTCAATTAATTTTCATCACTTTTTTCATCCTGATGCTGATCTATGTTTTTCGCATGAAAAAATCTGGCATCGATGAAATGAAAAAACTGCCACTCGACCAATAACCCTCAAACCCAAAACCATGACAGCCAACAATACATCCTATTTGGAATACGCACTCATCATTGTAGGCATTGTGCTCGTGGCCGTTATTTGGCTGCTTGCACAGGTACTGATCACCCTTTCCAGATCTATACTGAAGAAAAGAAAATCAGAGATGTCTCTGAAAAGTATGATGATCATCCTCTTCACTTCTGCACTCTCCTCTGTTGCCAATGCACAGGATAACTATATTGTAACCGGACTGGCTAAAGACACCAATTTTGGCGGGATGCCAGCACTGGATTTTTATGCCCTCAGTGCTGTATTAGGCATAGAACTGCTGGTTATCCTATATCTCTCTTTTATGATCCGCAGATCGTTCCGGGAGCTTTCGGGAGAAGCTGATGCAGCCTTGGAAAAAGCAGGACAACCATCTGGATTGAAACAGTGGTGGAATCAATTAGATAAAAAATGGATGACGCGTGCAGTACCGGTTGAAAAAGAAGCAGATGTGCTTCTGGATCACGACTACGACGGAATCAAAGAACTGGATAATGCACTTCCTCCCTGGTGGAAATATGGCTTTTACATCACCATCGTAATCGGATTGATCTACATGTTCAGCTTCCATGTTTCTGGTACAGGGAAAAATCCTGAACAGGAATATGCAGCAGAAATGGCTGAAGGAAAAAAGCTGGAAGAAGCCTACATGGCCAAAACCAAAGACCTGGTAGATGAAAGCAACATAACCCTGTCTGATGCAGCTGGAATAGCAGCAGGAAAAGCGCTCTATACACAATCCTGTGTTGCCTGTCATGCTGCAGATGGCGGTGGTGGAATTGGACCAAACCTGACAGATATCAACTGGATCCATGGTGGTGGTCTAAATGACATCTACAAAACCATCAAGAACGGATATGCTGAAAAAGGCATGCAGTCATGGCAATCCATGTACAGCCCAGTGCAAATGAAAAACCTGACCAGCTTTGTCAAATCACTTCAAGGCACTAATCCTGCAAGCCCCAAAGATCCTCAGGGTGAACCTTGGTCAGAGGTTGTTGCTTCTCCGGGAGCTGATAGTTCATCATCCACAAACCCTGCTCAACAATAAAATATGATCAGTGCAAATGAAAAGGAACAGGTGATAGACCAAGCCTTCAGGGATTCGGTAGCAACCATCAACCAACAAGGCAAACGCAATTTCCTATTCCCGAAGCAGCCAAAAGGTCCGCTTTACAACAAAAGGACACTGGCATCTATCATTTACCTGATTGTATTTTTCAGCTTGCCTTGGATCAAAATAAATGGAGAGCCCTTAATCATGCTCAACGTGTTGAAGCGGAAATTCATCCTGTTCGGACAAATTTTTGGTCCGCAAGATTTTTTCATCTTCGCACTGGCGATGATCACTTTTGTGGTTTTCATCATTCTTTTTACTGCTGTTTTTGGCAGGATATTTTGTGGCTGGGCTTGTCCGCAAACCATTTTTATGGAAATGGTTTTCAGGAAAATTGAGTACTGGATTGATGGCGACTTTCACAAACAGCAGCAGCTGAATGTCATGCCCTGGAATGGCTTCAAAATCAGGAAACGCATCACCAAGATTTCAGTTTTTTATGGTTTATCCTTTATCATAGCTAATTATTTCATGGCTTATCTCATCAGCATGGATGAAGTTCTTAGGTACGTACATGATGGTATAGGGGCGCATGCAAGCACTTTTGCTGCGCTCCTTCTTTTTACCAGTGTATTCTTTTTTGTTTTTTACTGGTTTCGTGAACAAGCCTGTATTGTTGTTTGTCCGTATGGACGCCTGCAAGGTGTATTGCTTGATAAAAATTCCATTGTAGTTGCATACGACTATGTACGTGGTGAACCAAGAGGAAAAGCAAAAAGCAATGACCCTGAACTGAAAGGAGACTGCATCGATTGCAAAGCCTGTGTAAGGGTTTGTCCTACCGGCATTGATATCCGCAATGGCACACAGCTGGAATGTGTGAACTGCACCGCCTGCATTGATGCTTGCGATGAAATCATGGATAGCCTCGACAGACCTAAAAAACTGATTCGCTACGCCAGTGAAAACAACATAGTCAAAAAGGAAAAACTGAAAATAACCAACAGAATAAAAGCCTATTCGGCAGTGCTCCTGATTATTTTATCAGCCTTGGTTGTGATGTTGGGCACGAGAGAGCGTGTAGATATAACTATTCTCCGCACCCAGGGTATGATTTATCAGCAACTTCCCGGAGGATATACCGGCAATCTTTATTCAGCACGTATGTTTAATAAAACACACAGGGATATCCTTGTTGAGTTGTCTATACCTGAATCAGAAGGGAGCATTGAAATCATAGGAAAACAGCCGTTGATTGAAAAAGAAAACTACACCGTAATCACTTTCCTGGTCAAGCGCAGGAACGAAAGCATCACAAAAAGAAAATCAACTGTAACAGTTGAAATAAGGGCTGAAGGAAAAAAAATAACCACCCGAAAAACTACATTCATTGGGCCTATTCATTCCTAAATAAAATGATTATGGAAATAACGTCATGTGCAATTAAAACAAGAAAAATTCTGAATAACACAACTCATTATGAAAATCAGCTGGGGATATAAAATACTATTCATGTACCTCGCCTTTGTAACGGGAATGATGTGCATGGTGTATCTAACTACACAACAGAATCGTGACCTCGTTTCAGATAATTACTATGCTGATGAACTTGCTTTTCAAAAAATCATTGATGAAAGCGCCAATACAGCAGCACTTTCCGATGCAGTAGCTGTTGAAAAAAAGACTGATCAGCTTAACATCATACTGCCGATGGAATTGCATGATGTGAAATCTTCCGGAAAATGGACACTTTACTTTGCAGCAGACCGAAAAAAAGATGCACATGGGAAATTTGAAACAGTCTTGGGAAATACATCCATTGTAATTCCTGGCAATACTCATGGTTTGTACACACTCATCTTGCAGTGGGAAACAGCCGGAAAGCCTTATTACTTTGAACAAAACATTTTTCTCTGACATGGATCTTTCGTACACGATACCTGCATTGCTGATAGGGCTGGGCGGAAGTCTGCATTGTATTGGTATGTGTGGACCACTCATGTTTTCAGCAATCCTTCAACCTGGGAGCAATACATTTCCGGCTTCAAAGTGGTTGCTATATCAATCCGGCAGAATCTTAACTTACGCACTCTGGGGTGCACTTTTTGGCTCCATCGGTTTTTCGCTACAATGGTTCGGCTGGCAGCAAAATATGTCACTTGCACTTGGTGTGAGTATATTGGCAGTACTCTTTGTACTGAAGTTTTTCCCAACTGTTGAATCAACAATTGCCTCGAACAGAATCTATAGGATAATCACTCGAAAACTTTCGCCATTTATCATGGCAAGAAATAACCACGCATCTTTCTTCAGTGGTGTGTTAAATGGAACGTTACCATGCGGTTTGGTTTATATGGCCATAGCAGGTGCCACTGTGATGCAGGATCCGTTTAAAGGCTCAATTTTTATGGTGGCTTTCGGTCTTGGCACACTCCCCATGCTGCTTGCAATTTTATTAGCAGGAAAAAGTCTGCAGCCCAGTATCAGAAAATATATTTCAATTGCATACCCATATATCCTGGCATCAATGGCTTTACTACTGATCATCAGAGGATTGAATCTGGGATCTGTATTTAGTCCGGCACTTTCACCAGAAAAACCGGGCATTGTACACTGTGCTACAGAATGACAAAAGTCATTTTATGTTGTGATGACCATTACAAATCATGACTTACAGTGGAAATAGTTTTGTAATGAAAATTAAATCATAAACTTAAAAACATTAGTTATGCCAGGAAACGGTAAATCATTGCTGAGGTCATCACTGCTTAGACCTTCTGTGCTGGAAGATATCATCAGACCATGGAATGAGTGGCTGGATGAGAAATGGCCATTCTCTACACACCTGCCTGCGGTTAATGTAAAAGAAACCGATGACACCTATGAAATCACCATGGCAGCCCCAGGCCTGGAAAAAAAAGACTTCAAAATAGATGTCAATGGTTCACTGCTAACCATCAGTGCAGAAAAAGATGAAAAGAAAGAAGAAAAAGATGAAACCTATTCAAGGAGGGAGTACAGCTACAGATCTTTCGCCAGGTCATTCAGCCTTCCTGAAGACATTTTCAAAGACAAAATTGATGCTAACTACATGAATGGTGAACTTAAATTGACACTTCCAAAAAAGGAGGAAGCAAAAACAATGGCCCATCAAAAAATCAGCGTGCATTGATTCCATCGCATTGGTCCCCCTGCAATGCAGGTGCATGCGGGGGGATTTCTTAAACTAAGGCTCATGACTGCAAAACCTACACTCCATAAGAACTCCAGCCAATATCTCTATGAGATTAATGCCTGGATCAGACTCATCGAATTCTTCAATCAGGAGAATACACACATGAAAAACAGGTTATCTGTTGTCATTGAAGGTATTTATAACAAGGAACATGTTGCTATGGCTGAACATTTCCAGAATCAATTCATTGTGAAAGATGATGTTTATGACCACATGTTGCATGACCTGAACAAGCAGGCAGAAAAATGGCAACAAAATACAATATGCCCACCTATTTTAAATGATTTGAAAAAAAGTCATACCAACCTCTGTCACCAAATAGAATCCTTAGAGAGAGAGCAGGCAGTCATCCGAAAAGACTACAACACTTACCTGTCTGCATTGGATTAATATTTTCTGTCCATCAGTTCAATTGAACAGATTCGCCAGCTTCTTTTCATTGAGTAGTATGATACTACCATCCCTGATGTCAATCATTTTCTCAGCTTTGAAATCACTCAGCGTTCGGATGAGCGATTCAGTTGCTGTACCTGCAATGTTGGCAAGGTCTTCACGTGATATATGAATCGAGAAAGACGTCTCTCCATTGCTGAATTTATCCCTCAGCATAATAAGTGCATCTGCTACCCGCTTCCGCAAAGAATTATAAGCAAGTCCGAGTAACTGATCCTCCTTCTCAATGATGTTACCCGAAAGAATCTGTAAAAACTTTTTCATCACAACATGATTCTCTTTGATAAGCGCATCAAATTCCTCTCTGGGTATCATGGCTATTTCAGCATCTTCAAGGGCTTCAGCATTTTCCCTGTACACAGAATTTTCCAGCAGCGCCATATAACCAAAATAATCACCTTCCCCATATAAACCAATGGTCAGGTCCTTACCATCGTCGTTGGTTTTGTATAACTTGACTTTGCCTTTCTGGACATAAAAAAGTCTGTTGGGGTGATTCCCCTCACTGTAAATCACATGACGCTTTTTGTAATAATTGGTATTTCTGCCTGTAGACAGGTTTTCCCAAGCATCCTGCTTGCCGATATCCTGTAGCAGTTCACGGACACCATCCTGACTGGAATCATATTTCTTTTTGAGTACACTCAACTTTCTCAAACGCTGTTCTATTGCATTAAGCAGCTCTATTTCTGTAAAAGGTTTGGTGATATAATCATCTGCACCCATCTCCATACCTTTCCTGAAATCCTGCCTTTCTGTTTTGGCTGTCAAAAAAATGAAAGGCGTATCTTTCAATTCTTCATTTTTATTAAGCATATGTAGTACGCCATATCCGTCAAGAACGGGCATCATGATGTCACAAATGATGACATCCGGTTTCTCCACCTGCGCTTTCTCAATGCCCTCTTTTCCGTTCTCAGCAGTTATGACGTTATAGTTGGCAAGCTCAAGAATCTCTGCTGTATTTTCACGGATTTCATTGTTGTCTTCAATCAGTAAAATGGTGTTCATATATTGAATTTCAGTTTAAAAGTTGTTCCTTTTTCCAATTCACTGTCTACCGCAATTTGTCCGCCCATCAATTCCACATATCGCGAAACAATGTGAAGGCCCAATCCGGTTCCCTGAATATTGTCTACGTTTTTTCCTCTGAAGAAACGTTCGAATAAATGTTTTTTGTCATCGTCAGGAATACCCAGTCCTTGATCCTTAACTTCAATATCAACAGAATGTCCGTTATGATTGCTGCTTACCTTGATGGGAGCATGTTCCGGTGAAAATTTGATGGCATTAGACACCAGGTTGATCATGATATTCCGGAGTAACGACAAATCAACATTGGCTTTAACATCGCCATTGTGGACATAATCGATTTTTTGTCCGTTTTTCAATATGGGATGTATTTCACTGATGATGAGTTGCAGTTGTTCCTTAAGGTTACATTCAGAAAAATGCAACTGTATTTTTCCTTCTTCAATCTTTCCAAGTGAAAGAAATTCATTGAGGATATCTGTAAGATTTGAAACTGCTGATTTTATGCGGTGAATATGTTTATCCCGCTTATCCTGTTCATCAGAACCGGTATATTTTGCAATCAGCGAAATTGATGAGAGGATTGTGCTTAGTGGTGTTCTGAACTCATGTGAAGCCATGGAAACGAAACGTGATTTGAGGTCACTTAGTTCCCTTTCCTTACTCAACGCATCAGACAATTCCTGTGTGCGCATCACCACTTTATGCTCTAGCTCCTCATTCAATTTTTCTATTTCCTGCTTGGCTTTTTCAACTTCCTCTTTTTGTCGCCTCAGGTTATTTTCAATTTCTATCCGCTTGGAAATATCTATGATGAATGCAATGACGTATGGCTCTTCTTCAATCGAATAATGACCGAGACTGATCTCAACCGGCAACTCTTCTCCATTACTCAACCTTGCACTCAGCTGCATGCCTCGGCCCATCGGACGGTTCTCAGGTTGACTGTCGTATCTGCCCCGGTGTTCAACATGCCTGTCTCTGTATCTGTCGGGTATCAGGTCTTCCACCTTAAGGCTGGTTATTACAGGCATGGTATAACCGAACATGGATGTGGCCTGATCATTGGCTAGGATAATTCGACCATTCCGGTTTACAAGTAATATCGGAATGGTTGCATATTGAAATAATGCTTCGAACTTCTTGATTTCCTTAAAAAGGTTTTCTGAAAATATGCGTTGGGTGTCAATATTGATGATGCGTTGTAAAACACATTTATGCCCATCACATTCAAAATGAGCCATATCAAGTCTACCCAAAAAAACCTGATTATTCCTGCGTTTAAAAAGTACTTCCTCTGTCCAGTGACCATTTTTATTGAGTGTATTCAACACAAGATC
>JBDLUZ010000087.1:0-11423 GCA_039805045.1 Bacteroidota bacterium
TAGCACATCAAAAGCTAAACGATGCTAGAAAATGGCAGTATAGGTTTGCTCCAGGATTAAGTATGATCCTGATGCTGATTTGCCTTGGTGGATTTGTTACCCTGCTGGCAAAAAAGAAAAATGAACCTACGTCTCTATCCAGCTCAGCAGATTACCTGTTCTATGAAATCACAGATGGCCCATCCAAAACAAAAACAGGAAGCCGCTACAGTGCTCGGATTTATGATATGGAAAATCCAACTCTATTCAACAACTCCCATGTTTTCATCTACATAAACAAGGATACCCTCGGAACATTTGAACTGGGTGATATGCTGCTTGGCAGTAACCAGCTCAGCATAATCAAACCCTCAAAAGATGCCCTGGCATTCGATTTTTATACTTACGCAAAAAGAAAGCAGATTCAATACACATTGCATTGTGAAAAATGGCAATTGGTAAAAATATACCGGTCAAGGTCTTCTCTTTCTACAATAACATTTAGGCTCAGGTCATTTTTCCTGGAGGCACTCAGAAAAAATATAGCTGATAAGCGGCTATGCGGACTGGCAGAAGCGATGTTAACAGGATACCGTGAAGACCTGGACCGAGATATACTCAGAGCTTATACTGACACAGGTGTTGTGCACATCATAGCCATTTCAGGATTACACCTCGGCCTTATCTTCTGGCTGGCAGATTTACTTTTACGCAAGCTTGTAAGCAAACGGTTTTTGCCTGTAGCCGGACTGCTTATTATTTTACCCATGCTTTGGATCTTTGCACTGATGACCGGATCTTCAGCATCCATCATGAGAAGTGTGATCATGTTTTCCATATCGATATGTGGAAATGCTTTGGGCAAAAAAAGCAGCAGCATGAATGCACTCCTTTGTTCTGCTTCACTCCTTTTACTCACTGATCCATTCATAATCTATGATATTGGCTTTCAGTTAAGCTACGCAGCAGTTGGATCTATTTTGATTTTTGAACGCCCCCTCCGAAGTTTAGTTTACCTGAAAAACAAGATTGCAGTTTACTGCTGGTCGATGGTGAGCATTACACTGGCCGCACAGGTGCTCACAACACCATTTGTTATTTATCACTTTCACAGGTTTCCTGTTTTGTTCCTCTTCAGTAACCTGGTTGCTGTGCCGCTTTCAAGCATCATACTGGTTCTTGAAATTGTACTCTGCTGTGCTGAAAGCATTCATATTGGAGCACCTGCAACCGGACGAATCATTGCATACCTCATGAGCGGTATGAACGATTATGTTTCCCTGATGCATCGGATACCATTTAATCTGATAACAGGTATCTATGTGAAATTATCAATCCTGTTGCTCACAATTGTTTCAGCTGGGTTGCTCCTTCAATATCTTATCAAACCTGGTAAAACTTCACTACGTGTTTTTGTAATACTGATGCTTATAACTTCAGGCTTGAGCTGCAACCACATGTATAACCATGAAATGAAACAAAGTTGGATCATTCTTCAGTCTGCCGGCAATACCTATATCATACACAGACATGGAAAAAATGCAATAATTCTGGTAAAAAATAGCAAATCAAAAGAATTTCGGAATATAGCAAGAGAAATTGAGCCAGCAATCAATACCCTCGCCATTGAAAGGGTTAACTGGAAACAGCTGCCGGATTTTCCATTTGTTCTGGAGCTACCCTATGTTGAGGGCAATGAAAGGAAGAGTGCCATGCTCCTTTCAGGTATATATGATTTGAAATTAAAGGCCATAACAAACAATTTAAAAAAACCAAGCCTTGTTCTATCCGATGGAACCAATAAACTGTGGAAAATTAGGCAATGGGAAAAAGAGTCACAAGAACTAAATTTGCGCTTTCTTTCAACATCCTTAATAGGATCAGTAACGATTAACTGCCATCATTAGCCTAATTCCCAAAACATAACCTGTATGGAAAAGAAGATAAGTTCTGCATTGATTTCTGTTTTTTACAAGGACGGACTAGAACCTATAGTGCGTTTACTCCACAAACATGGTGTAGCCATCTATTCAACAGGAGGAACACAACAGTATATTGAGCAACTTGGGTTACCCTGTATACCTGTTGAATCCGTCACTAATTATCCATCTATTCTGGGAGGGAGGGTAAAAACATTACATCCCAAAGTATTTGGTGGCATCCTCGGCAGGCGAGCTGTGGCGCAGGATCTGGAAGAAATGAAGTCATTTGAAATTCCTGAAATAGACCTGGTTATAGTTGACCTGTACCCTTTTGAAGAAACAGTAGCCCAAACAAGTGAAGAAAAGCTGATCATCGAAAAAATAGACATTGGCGGTCCGTCTATGATTCGCGCTGCAGCTAAAAACTTCAGTGACTTGTTGGTTCTGGCTTCTAAAGAAGATTATCAGGAAGTCCATACAATTTTAGAAAGTCAGGCTGCTTCAACAACACTCGAGCAGAGAAGGCGTTTTGCCGCCCGAGCTTTTGAGATTGTCTGCAATTATGATATCGCCATCTCTCAATATTTCAACGCGGATTCAGGAAAGACATTCTTGCATACACAAGGTCATCCAAACCCCATGCGATATGGAGAAAATCCACACCAACAAGGTGTATTTTATGGCAACTTGAAAGAGCTGTTTGAACAACTTAACGGGAAAGAGCTATCCTACAATAACCTCGTTGACGTTGACGCTGCCATGCAATTGATTGCAGAATTCAGTGATGATAAAACACCAACTTTCGCCATCATCAAACATACCAATGTATGTGGTATTGCATCGAGGCCTTCCGTATCAGAAGCCTGGAAAACCGCACTTGCTGCTGATCCCGAATCTGCTTTCGGAGGTGTATTGGTTTGTAATGAAAGTATTGATGCTGAAACAGCTGACCTGATCAACGAAATTTTCTTTGAGGTGCTGATTGCACCATCCTTTGATGATGCTGCGCTGAATATCCTCAAATCCAAAAAGAACAGAATACTCCTCCAACAGCATGCAAACCATCAGCCGGGAACACAGTTCAGGGCAATATTAAATGGCGTTTTGGTTCAGGAACCCGATCTGGGTGTGCATGACAAGTGGGAAGAGGTTGGAGGCAGAGCAACAACACCAGAAGAAAAAGCCGACCTTGATTTTGCCAACCGCATCTGCAAGCATCTCAAATCCAACGCAATTGCTCTCGTAAAAGACAGGCAGTTGATTGGCAAGGGGTGCGGACAGACTTCAAGGATCGATTCTTTGAGACAGGCCATTGAAAAGGCAAAACAATTCAATTTTGAACTCAGGGGCGCTGTGCTTGCCAGTGATGCTTTCTTTCCATTTAATGACTGTGTAAGCATGAGTCATCTTGAAGGTATTGAGGCCTTCATCCAACCAGGCGGCTCAATCAGAGATAAAGACTCTGTTGCATACTGCAAGGAAAACAACCTCGCCATGGTCATGACCGGAATGAGACATTTCAAACACTGATTATTTTAATCGGAACATGCGTACCTGGAGGATTTTAAGGGTAATCATCAACAGAAGAGAATCCTCCCGAAAGAAAAGGAGAAGAGCCAACAGGAGAAAGGCCATGTGGGCTGTAGCCCTCGTTTGTATTTTGTGGGGGACAACCTGGATGGCCTCAAAAATAGGCGTAAAACATATACCGGCACTCCAGCTTTCAGGTTTAAGACACCTGATTGGTGGTGGGTTATATGTTGCTTATTTCACCTTTGTAAAAAGAATGTTCCCGCAAAAACACCAGTGGTGGCGGCTGTTGTGGATGTCTGTTCTGATGTTTGTACTGAGCAATGGGCTCAGTGTACTTTCGGTAGTTTACATGCCAAGCGGACTGGGTTCAGTTGTTGGTGCAATTGCACCCATTTGGGTAATCATATTCAGCTTTATCATCTTTAAACATATTCGTTTTAAAAAACAAACCATTGCAGGTATTCTACTTGGTTTTACAGGAGTTGTCATAACTTTTTCAGACTACTTTGAACATGTTATGTATACTGACTTTTCTTATGGTATTATATTTGGCATGATATCCAGCATGACCTGGGCTGTAGCTACATTACTTACCGTTAAACAGGCCAAAGACCTGGACCCCTATTTTTCACTGGGCTGGCAAATGTTTATCAGTGGGATTATGCTTAACACCTATTCTTATGCATCAGGGAATTTTGTAAGTGTTGATTCAATCCCAACAGATGCATGGCTTTCAATTGCTTATCTTGTGGTTATAGGATCAGTGATTGCTTTCGGAGCATACATTTATGCACTCAAAAGGCTACCCGCTACATTGGTATCCATCCACGCATATATTAACCCGATAGTAGCAATCTTGCTGGGAGATCTGTTAATGAATGAGAAGCTTACACCGTTTGTCATTACCGGAACAATCATCACTTTGCTCGGTGTTTACCTTGTAAACAACAGTTTCAGAAGGAAAATCAGGTTCAGGAAATCATCTCCCGCCATTGCTGATTAAAGGACTTAGCAGGGAATTTCAAATCCGCTCTGTGTCCTGTCCAACCTTTAAATAACCTGTTAACCATCCAGTTTTTTATCCGGTGATTACCCATGTTCATCATTTTCCGGTGAAGCATACCGGTTTGCCATGCTTTCCATGCAATACTTTCCATTGCAGATCCCTTACCTGATGTTACTGTTTCGTGCCTGTTGTGCAGCAACAATTCATGCAGGTTAATTTTTACCGCACAAACCTCCGTACAATTGCCGCATAGGGAAGAAGCATGACTCAGGTGATTCCATTCACCCAGCTCCTTCAGGTTAGGAGTTATAACACTGCCGATTGGTCCGCTGTAGGTTGTACCATATGCATGACCTCCAATATTTTTGTAAACGGGACAGGCATTCAGGCAGGCACCGCAACGGATACAGTAAAGGCTTTCCCTCGAAACTGGATCTTGTAATACCTGTGTGCGTCCATTATCCAGCAGAATAACATACATTTCTTCAGGACCGTCTAATTCTGTTGCTTGTTTCGGTCCGTTTATTATTGAATTGTAAACGGTAATCTGCTGCCCTGTTCCAAACGTTGATAACAATGGCCAGAAAAGGGCAAGATCATGGATACTGGGGATGACTTTCTCGAGACCAACCACCACAATATGTGTTTTTGGCCAAGATGCACTGAGTCTGGCATTTCCTTCATTCTCTGTGACGGCAATGCCGCCTGTATCAGCAATGATGAAGTTGGCTCCTGTAACGCCAACTTCTGCTTCTCTGTACTTTTTTCTCAATTTTTCCCGGGCAACCAATGTAAGCTGTTCAGGGGAAAGGTCTAGCGGTGTTTGCAGGTGTTCATGAAAAACACGTGCAACATCCTCCTTACTTTTGTGCATGGCAGGAGTAACAATGTGGTAAGGCGGTTCATTATCCAGCTGCTGAATATATTCACCTAAATCTGTTTCAACGCTCTCAATACCATTTTGGTTAAGAAATTCATTGAGGTGAATTTCCTCAGTGACCATGCTTTTAGACTTGACAAGAGATTTGCAATTACGTTCCTTGCAAATTTTTAATATGGCTTCACAAGCCTGTGCTGTATCCACAGCCCAAATCACTTTACCACCCCTCGCGAGCAGGTTTTTCTCGAATTTCTCAAGCTGAATGTCAAGGGTTTCCAGGGCTTTCCACTTGGTATTCTTAGCTTTTTTTCTGGCAAATTCAAGGTCTGCAAACTGTCGCTTTCCAACTGGGACAACCGCATTGTATTTACCAATATTGTAATTAATGGTTTTACGGTGTTTGAGGTCAGCTGCCTTGATGGCGCTTTTCTCTTTGAATGTGGATACGACTGATGACATGATTATTTGTTTTCTTCTTTTTGATCAACTTTAAAATAATCCTTTGCTACCTGATCCAATGCATCATAAAAACCTTCTCCGTAAGCCCTGATCAGCGCATCTTTCAGAAATTTGTAAACAGGTACTTTCAGCTCTTTACCCAAAGCACAGGCGGGACTACACATACCTTCCCGCGGATCATAATTGAGCAACTCATGTGCAGAAAACCTACTCTTACTTCTTTTGATGGGATAAAGGTGACAGGATATGGGCTTTTTCCAGCTAATCAGTTTCTGATTATAGCCTTCTTCAAAAGCACACTTGATAACACCCTGTTTATCCCTGAATCCATAGGCACAGATTTTGTCATCGACTGTAGGGGTTACCCAACCAAATTCTCGGTCATACCTGTAAAGTCCATTTCGCTCAATCTCTTTTAAGCCCTCTTTGGGAATGAGGTGCATTACTTTTTCATAAGCAGCCTTAACTTCGTCCAGCTCTTCATCTGTGAGAGGAGCACCGGCATCACCATCTTCACAACATCCTCCCTTGCATTTAGACAGGTCACAGACAAATTGGTCTTCTACAATATCGTCACTGATGAGAATACTATCAATCGAAATCAAGCTATTGTGTTTATACAAAAATAGCATTAAATCATGGGTCAGAACAGCCTGTATCTGAAAACTTACTAAAGACTCATCATTTCCTTGAAACGAACAGCCTGGCGACGGGAAACCTCAATTTTTTCTCCCCCCTTTATTTCAAGCAATAGTCCGCCGTTGAAGAAGGGTTCTACCCTTTCAATCATCCTGAGGTTGACAATATGCTTCCTGTTTGCCCGGAAGAAAATTCTGGTATCCAACCGTTCTTCCAGCGAATTGAGTGACTTCAGGATCAATGGTTTATTGGTGCTAAAGAATACCCTGGCATAGTTTCCTACTGATTCAAAAAGCCTTATTTCAGAGAGCTTCACAAACCAACACTTTTCTCCATCTTTTACAAAGACCTGGTCAGATTCTGTGAGCATGTGCCTCGACTCATATCTGCCGTCAGCAGCATGAATATCCCTTTCATCAAGCAGAAGTATTTTCTGTATTGCGTCTGATAACCGCTTCGGATCTATCGGTTTGAGCAGGTAATCAAGCGCATTGACTTCAAAAGCTTTGATGGCAAAATCATTGAAAGCGGTTGTAAAAATTACAACAGGAACCTTATCGAGTTCTTCCAGCAATTCAAAACCTGTTTTTACAGGCATTTGTATATCTAAAAAAATGAGGTCTGGATTTAATTCAGGTATTAAGGCCAGCGCTTCATCTGCATTGGCAGCTTCACCAAGAATTTCAACTTCCGGGTAATCACTGAGCATTTTCCTGAGTTCCGCCCTTGCAAGCCTTTCATCATCAATAATGATTGCAGTCTTTTTCATAATGGTTTGTTTTAATCAAGTGGAATGACTACTTCAGCAAGCACTTCCCTTTCATTCAACTGATTGATGCTGAAGGTTGCCCTGCCTGCAAAAATTAGCTGCAGCCTTGTTTCTGTGCTCTGCAATCCGAATCCCTCTTTTTCCTTATGCATGTTAAGTTTGCCATCATTTACTACCTGTAGGTAAAACAGGCCGTCATTCTCAAGAGCAACTATTTTAATGGTGCCAGGCTCCACACTTTTTCCTATGCCATGTTTAATGGCATTTTCCACCAGTGTTTGCAACATCATGGGAGGAACAGGATTATCCAAAGCATCCTCTTCGATTTCGTATTTAACCTTGAGCCGATCTTCAAACCGGATCAATTCAAGTGCCAGATAATCCGCTACAATCTCCAGTTCTTTTTCAAGTGTGACGGTCTCAAGCTGGTCTGAGAGCATGCTCGACCTGAGAATATTGCCCAGCGACGTCACTGAAACCCTTGCCCTGCTTGGATCTTCATCAATCAATGCCCTGATGCTGTTTAACGCATTGAAAATGAAATGTGGATTGATATTCGCTTTGATCGTCTTCAGCTCGAGCGACTTAACCATCGCCTCCAGCTTTTGGTACTGATTTTTTGCTGAAGTCCCATCAGTACTTCTTCTTTGTACTCCAACTCCAGCAAACTGCTCAGAAAGGTTTCGAGTAATCCTATCAATGCAGCAAACAAAACAGATAAAAAAACAAATCCGAGAAGCTGGTAATTTACCGGACGGCTCATCAACATTAACCTGTGGATTGCCAGCCGCATGACATGAGACATCACCAATCCCACCACAAGGTAAACTGTCAGTCTTGTTATAAAAAGATTGTCAAAAAGATTATAAGTAATGGCAAAAAAAATGTTTACCCCCACAAACATACCCCAGCCAAGAAGCTGAAAAAGCCAGTATTTTGATATCCTGCCCAGTACGCGGTCCATATCATACAAAATTACCTAACTCCCCGCAGTTCTGTATGCTTATTGTATAAGTGGTTTTAAGTGGCCTCCCATCGGTAGTTTGGCTGATTTTGATTAACTTTACGGGATAATTCCCGTGGAATCACCGAACAAAAAAGTGCCTTACTTGTTTCACAACAAGGTACACTCATAAAGAATATTACATGAAAATTGAACCAGGCAAACTGCTCCAGCAAATCGACTCGCCAGCTGATCTCAAAAAGCTGGCCAAAGACGATCTGGTAAAAGTATGTGACGAACTCAGGCAATACATAATTGATGTGGTGAGTGTGCATGGAGGTCATTTTGGTGCAAGCCTTGGTGTTGTTGAATTATCTGTTGCATTGCATTACGCCTACAATACACCTTATGATCAGCTTGTTTGGGATGTGGGACATCAGGCATACGGACATAAAATACTCACGGGCAGAAGAGATAATTTTCATACGCAGAGAAAATACGGTGGTCTCAGCGGCTTCCCAAAACGCAGCGAAAGCGAGTATGATACATTTGGTGTTGGGCATTCTTCCACCTCAATTTCTGCTGCGCTGGGTATGGCCCTCGCTGCCAAACACAAAGGCGAGGCAGACCGCAAGTCCGTTGCAGTGATCGGAGACGGCTCCATGACAGCAGGTATGGCATTTGAAGCCATGAATCATGCCGGAATTGCAGATGCAGACATGTTGGTTGTTCTGAATGACAATAACATGAGCATCGACCCGAATGTGGGTGCACTCCGGGAATACCTTACTGATATCAGTACCTCTCACACTTACAACAAGCTCAAAGACGACATATGGAAGAGCCTGGGTAAATTGCCCCTTGGAGGTAACTTTACCCGGGAAATAGCGAGCAAGCTGGAACACAGCATCAAAGGCTTTATAAGCCGGAGAAGCAACCTCTTTGAATCCATGAATATGCGGTATTTCGGTCCGATTGATGGCCACAATATCACAAAATTGGTTGATACGCTGAAGGATCTCAGAGATATACCCGGCCCTAAACTCCTTCACATCATCACAACAAAAGGCAAAGGCTATGCGCTGGCTGAAAAAGACCAGACCAAATGGCACGCACCCGGACTTTTTGATAAAGTAACTGGTGAGATTTTTAAAAAAACATACGACACCCCTCAGGCTCCCAAATACCAGGATGTTTTTGGCAAAACAATCCTTGAACTGGCCAGAAATAATCCAAACATATTTGGCATAACGCCTGCCATGCCATCAGGATCTTCTTTGAAATTCATGATGGACGAGATGCCAGACAGGGCTTTTGATGTGGGCATTTGTGAACAGCATGCAGTGACCCTGAGTGCTGGAATGGCCACCCAAGGTCTTAGGGTTTTCTGCAATATTTATTCCAGCTTCATGCAGCGCGCCTATGATCAGGTTGTTCATGATGTAGCCATACAGAAACTGCCTGTGGTATTTTGCCTGGACAGAGCCGGTCTGGTAGGAGATGATGGTCCTACTCATCACGGAGTTTATGACATAGCCTACATGCGCTGCATCCCCAATATGATTGTTTCCTCGCCCATGAATGAGGAGGAGCTCAGGAACCTGATGTACACCGCTCAGCTGGAAACAACAAATCTTCCATTTGTAATCAGATATCCCCGGGGTGAAGGTGTGATGCCGGAGTGGCAGACTCCCCTGAAAGAGATAGCTATCGGAAAGGGACGCAAGCTGAAAGAAGGAGTGGATCTGGCAATACTCAGTTTTGGTCATCCCGGCAATTTCGCTGCTGCTGCAATCAGGGAACTTAGGACTGATGGCATAACACCCGGACATTATGACCTGCGTTTCGTGAAACCGTTGGATGAAGAAATGTTACATGAGGTTTTCAGCAAGTATAACAAGATTATCACTGTAGAAGACGGAACCATTGTGGGTGGTGTAGGTTCTGCCATCCTGGAGTTTATGGCAAAACACAATTACCAGGCCTCTGTGCGTATGCTGGGCATACCAGACAGAATAGTAGAACACGGCTCACAAAAGGAATTGCATAGAGAATGTGCTTACGATACCAAAGCTATCGTGGATACTGCCAGAGAAATGATGAAGGACCTGGTTCAGATTATGCAGTAAAATCATAAACGGGGTCTTGAGGGCGCTCATCATTGTATTCAATGATGAAATTATTCCTGCCCTCACCGATTATGATTGATACGTAATTTTGTTGCACCAGTTCCAGAACTGTCAGGAAAAGAAATATGGCATGAAGCCGATCCTGACAAACATCAAAAACCTTTTCAAAAGACATGGTTTTTTCTTTGGAACTGACAAGCAGCACATATTCCCTGCTTTCTTCCATCGTATAATTATACCTGTACACAACATGCTGTGGCTTATTCTGCCTGTCATGTACCCTTTGCATCACCTTCTCAAAAAGCTTCATAAGCTTGAAAAGGCTGACCGATTGTATCTCTGTACCTTCTGAGGCTTCTTCTCCAATGGCATGCAAATCTTGTTTGAGATTGCCACGCTTCACCATGAAAAGGCGCTGCTGCTCTAGCTCTGCTAATCTCGATGAAGCCTCTTTGAACTTTTTGTACTCAAGAATCTTATCTACCAATTCCTGACGTGGATCAATTTCATTGCCTGATGCATCCAGCTCTTTTCTTGGCAACAACATTTTTGCCTTGATCCGCATCAGTGTTGAAATGAACAAAATGAATTCACTGCTCAATTCAATATTATCATCTTCTGATTGCTTTATGAATGTCAGAAAGTCATCAATAATGTTTTTGATGGGAATATTGTAAATATCCAGTTCATCCCTTTCTATGAAAAAAAGGAGCAGGTCAAAAGGACCTTCAAACTGGGGTAATTTAATCTGATAAGATGCTGTGTTCAATGTGGGATATTTTAATTCAGCTAAACGACAAATATATGTATTCGATTCAAAACAACTGGAATCTCCAACTGAAATTAACGACCTTCGCAGCATAAATTGATTGAGACATGATCAAATGGATAATGTTTATTTTGCTGTGTTTGATTTGGGGCAGCTCTTTTGTGCTGATGAAAACCGGACTGGAAACATTGAGCCCCTATCAGGTAGCCTCTCTTAGGATTCTGTTTACAGGGCTTGTTATGCTACCCCTATTACCGCGTGCCCTAAAAGCTGTTCCCAAAGAAATCATCAGACCAGTCATACTTTCAGGATTTCTGGGTTCATTCTTTCCTGCATTTCTATTCTCAATAGCCCAGACAAAGATTGACAGCTCACTGGCAGGCATACTCAATTCC
>JBDLUZ010000088.1:0-7777 GCA_039805045.1 Bacteroidota bacterium
GATGCGCTGATAGTCAGAGATACCCTGTGCTTCAACACGCTTCCTTTCAGCTTCCTGCTTTTCTTTCTGCAACACGAACTGCATTTTCTGCGCTTCCTGTTCAGCATTGATTTTTTGTTCAATGGTTGATTTAACTGAAGCAGGTAAAGTTATGTTTCGTACAAGCAGATTTTCAAGAATTAGTCCGCGTTGCTTGAAATCAGTTTCAATTGTTTTGAAGATCCTGGCTTGAAATTCATCCCTTTTGGTGGAATACAAAGCCACAGCATCGTAGTAAACCGAGTTATCTCTTATACGGGTTCTGGTGATGGGCCTTACGATTTTGTCTTCAAAATTTATACCAATCTCCCTAAGCAGATTTGGTGCTTCTACAGGATTGACACGGTATAAAACTGAAAGATCAATGGTTACTTCAAGACCATCAGCAGTCAATACCTTAATGGCGTCATCACCTGATTTTATTCCCTCGTCGTGAACACCGCTCATGGTATAATTCTGTGTGCGGATGTCAATATCAGTTACTGACATGAGCGGATTGATCATGCTCAGTCCGCTCGACATTGTTTCATTCTGAACCTTCCCAAAAAGTGCTTTCACACCCACATAACCAGCATCCACCTGACGCACACTTGATGATAATGCACCTACCAGGATTAGAACCAATCCAGTTATCTTCATAGGCTTACCTATTGCAGCAATTTTTGCATCAGCTTTCAGCAAAGATGATCCCAAAATAAAAACGATTACACCTAAAATGAGGAGTACCATATGAAAATAATTAATGTGTGCGGTTTGAAAAAAGGCTTAGCTGCTATGGTCTGCGATGATCACCCAGCGACCCTTTTGTTTAGCAAAGGTAAGTGTATAATGCCCGCCCACATCACCGGCAGTCCGTTTCAGCGACCACTTACCCACAACAAGATAATGTTTCCTGCCTAGGGGTTTGAGGTGGAGGATATGAAAAGTCAGTTTACCCATCTTGTCAGCACCTGCATAGTTTCGCCTGTAGTTCTCCAGCGTTGAACGGTAGCCATAGGTGACCCCCGACTTGCCAATGTACATGAGCGAATCACTTTCAAGATAACCCACCATAAACTGTTCCAAGTCCCCGGCATTCCAGGCCTGAGTTTGCTTATCCAGTATGGAAAGAATTTCCCGCTCGTCTTTTGTTTGTGAAAAAGCGATGGCAGGGAGCAAGAGGAATATCAGAAATCTATATCTCATAAATGCTAAACAATTTACTCCTGCCTGCGAAAGGTTTACCAACCTTTGGCAGGCATGCTTAACTCAATTCTCTCCAGTCATTTCTTTCAACGCTCCTTAACTCGCCCAAGCCTTATCTCCCTTGGCGTAAGGTATACAGCCCTCATACTTTCCGGGAACTGCCACATAACGCAGGGCTTGAGTAGCACCAACCTCTGATGTAAAGAATCCAAGTAGCGTAAGCTGTTTCATGAGTCCGAAATAATGATTTGGATCTCCGTCTTTCTTGGAATCATTATACGCCTTGAGTTCCTTATTGATTCCGTTAAGCAGGCTTGTCCGTTCTTCCGGTGTAACCTCCATGAAACCCTTACTGAATGTTTTCTTTGAAGCATTGTCGATTTCCGTAATGCCGGAAACAAAAACCTGTTGATCCTTCTGATCATAACAGTCGGTAACCATCACCTGCATGAATGCACCTACCTTGGCAGCCTTCGCTCCTGGGGTGGATGTAGCCGGAATAATGGTTTCTGCCACTTCATCCAAAAATGCAAGCTGATCGGCAGTGATTGAAAAACCAGCGGCCTTAGTATCAGTGGATTTGCAGCCCTGCAGGAATGCTGCACCACCTATAACAGTGCCTCCCATGAGAAGCGCTACCCTTTCCAATGCTTCGCGTCTGTTCATAATTTCAGTTTGTCTGTTAAAAATACAAAAGAATAACATAAAAAATACAAATGGTGTACCTTGCACTCCATGGCATTTTTGGAAAATAGTCTGCCTAAATCGATTGTAAACGCATTGAGCCTGAAAGTGAAGTCCCCCGCTGAGCAACAACGCCGGGTACTGATGATGCTTTTGAAGAAGGCTAAATACACCCAATTCGGACAATTATACGGATTTGACAGACTTTTACAGGCACCTGACCCGGTTAAATCATTCGTTGAAACTGTACCGGTATTCGATTACAATACCATTCATGAAGCCTGGTGGCATAAAGCGCTGGAAGGAATTACCGATGTCTGCTGGCCGGGAAAAATAAAATACTTTGCCCTCAGCTCCGGAACATCTGGCGCAGCCAGCAAATATATTCCGGTAACCAAAGACCTGATGAAGGGCAACAGGCTGGTGATGATCAGGCAGCTCCTTTCTTTGCTGAACTATGACAATATTCCGCTGAAAACCATTGGAAAGGGTTTCCTGATGATTGGTGGCAGTACCGACCTGCAGAAGGGTCCGGGTTACTTTGCTGGCGACCTGAGCGGCATAACGGCCAAGAAAGCACCTTTCTGGTTCTCCCCTTTCTACAGACCTGGTAAAAAAATTGCACGCACCACAGACTGGAACACGAAGCTGGAAGCCATTGTGGAAGAGGCCCCCAACTGGGATATTGGCTTTGTGGTAGGCGTTCCTGCATGGATTCAGCTTTGCATGGAAATGATCATCAAAAGGTATAACCTCAACAATATCCATGAAATTTGGCCAAATCTGACCATCTTCTGCCATGGGGGTGTTGCTTTTGAACCCTATAAAAAGGGGTTTGAAAAAATGCTTGGCAAACCACTAACCTACATCGAAACATACCTCGCTTCAGAAGGTTTTATTGCCTACCAAGACAGGGAATATCCTGACGGCATGAAACTTGTACTGAACCAGCATATTTTCCTGGAGTTCGTGCCTTTCAACGAGGATAATTTTGACGCAGATGGCAATATCAATAAAAATCCCCGTGCTTTTTTGATTGACGAGGTGGAAGAAGATAAGGATTATGCTATCCTGATGAGCACATCAGCAGGTGCCTGGCGCTACCTTATCGGCGACACCATTCGTTTTGTAAACAAAGAGAAATCTGAAATCATCATAACCGGCCGAACAAAACATTTCCTCAGCCTTGTTGGTGAACACCTGAGCGTGGATAATATGAACAGGGCTATTCAGCTGGCCAATGAAAAACTCAATATCTCCGTCATGGAATTTACAGTTGCCGGCATCCCCATTGAGGGATTATTCGGACATCATTGGTATGTTGGTACGGATGAACCTGTTGACAAAAACATACTCAAAAAAACACTTGACGAAGCACTGATTGAATTGAATGACGATTATGCAGTTGAGCGTAAAAGCGCATTAAAAGAACTGATAGTTGATGTACTGCCTGAAAAGACATTCCTGGAATTCATGGACAAACAGGGAAAGATGGGCGGTCAGCATAAATTCCCAAGAGTATTGAAGGGAACTAAATTGGATGAGTGGAAAATGTTCCTCCAAGAACGTAATCTGTAAATTGTAGCATAGCAAGATGATTGAAGCGATTGTAAAGGGTCTGGGATTGGGATTGGTGCTTGCTGTTTCAGTAGGGCCGGTAATCTTCACTATCCTCAAACAAAGTATCAACAACGGCCACAAAGGCGGGTTTAGCTTTGTAGCCGGGGTGTGGCTGAGTGATATCATTCTGGTGGTCATCAGCAACATGTTCTCATCGCTGGTGCACAATGCGCTGGCTTTTCAGTCTGCAATTAGCTATGTGGGAGGTGGATTCGTTATTTCACTTGGGGTCTTCTACCTGTTTTTCAAAAAAGTTTATTTCGGGGAAGATAAGAACACCTTGCTTGTTCAATTTGGCACAAAAGCATTCACCAAAGCCTTTATGTCTGGCTTCCTGATCAATACGCTCAATCCCAGTGTAATGCTCTTCTGGCTTATCAACGCCACAGCATTTGCGGCTACAGCCTCCACCCTGGAGAGAATCGTCCTCTTTGGGATATGCCTACTTGTCAATATTATCGCCGATATCATCAAGGTGATGCTTGCAGCCAAAGTAAGGCATAAGCTTACACCACAGAATATACGAATCATCAACAAAATTGCAGGAAGCATTCTGGTGGTGTTCGGACTAGCCATGATTTACAGAACCTTAATACTGGGTAAATGAAAATAAAAATCTTTTTTACCCGGCTTTTTCTTCCGCTCATACTTGCTGCACTGTGCAATTCCTTGTATGCGCAGGGATCTGATATGATCGTTTTGAAAAAAGGCAAACACAAAACCCTCAAAACCTGGCTTGCTTACAGTCAGGTTCATTTCATCACCATAGCCGGCAACGAAGTAACCGGAACTATCAAAAAGATAGAAAAAGACAGTCTCTTCATCAACATTTACGATGAAAGAAAAAATTATACGCCATGGGGTACCAGTTTCTGGGACACCATTGCAGTAGGACTATCCCGCTATCATTACAAAGAAATCCGGGAAGTCATCAAACCACAGCGTGGCTTCGGCTTCATCCGCAATGGCTTGCTGTTCATCATTGGCGGTACTGCCTACGCATTCCTTCACAGTGTAAACGGACTTTACCTCAAACAACCCATTGACCCGGTAACAATGGCCATTTCTGGCGGAACAGTGGCGAGCGGACTCGTCTTGCAAAAAATTCACCGGCGCTCAGTTCCACTGGGCAAGCGATATTACCTACAATACATACCAGTCAAATAATCCCAGTGATCAGGCTTATCAAAAAAATCATTCTTTTTCTCGCTATCAGTCACCTGACTTATGTCATCCTACTGCGTTTCATAGACCCACCTGTTACATTGACCCAGATAGGAAGCCTGCTGAGTGGCAACGGGTTTAAAAGAACACATATATCCCTTGACGAAATGTCAACTGCAGCTAAGCTTTCTGTTTTAGCTGCTGAAGACCAACTCTTCCCAGACCATAACGGCTTCGACATCAAAGGAATTAAAAATGCCCTGGCCTACAACAAAAAGAAAAAAGGAAAAAAAATCCGGGGGGCATCCACCATCAGCCAGCAGGTAGCCAAAAATGTTTTCCTCTGGCAAGGAAGAAGCTGGTTCAGGAAGGGACTGGAAGTGTATTTTACCTTTCTGATCGAACTGACCTGGGGGAAAAAACGCATACTAGAGGTCTACCTCAATGAAGCGGAAATGGGTAAAGGCACATTTGGGATTGAAGCGGCAGCAAAGAAATATTTCAATAAAAAAGCAAGTAAACTGACCAGAACAGAAGCAGCAAAGATTGCATCTTGCCTGCCTAATCCTGTCAGATACACCATAAAACCGATCTCACCTTATGTGAGCCGGAAATACCCCTGGGTCTTGCGGCAGATGAATAACCTTGATGGCGACCCTGATATCAAGGCTATTGTGGAATCCGCCCGTTAACAAGTGTATAAGCCCTGCTGTTTACAGAAGGCTCAGTAAAACTTGACTCAAGAGCCCAGCGTACTTTATATTGTTTTTCCTGAAGGGAATCAGGCAGCATTATTTTAATGAACATTTTGTTTTCAAAATCGGGAAACAACCTTTTACCTGTTGGCAAAATGACAGGAGGCTTTTTGCCATCCCGATAAAGCACCAACATCACACGCGGCCTGAACCACAATGCACTGTCCACTGCTTTCTGGGTTGGTGCACTCAGCGCTACAACAGTCTCCAGCAAACCGTTGGCATTCGTTTGCATAGGCAAACTTGTTGACATCGTAATCCTGGAAAAAGACTGGAAACGCTGATCAAATGAGCCCACAAGATTCAGCTTTTCTGTTTTGATTGTATCTCCTGTTATAGCAGAGCCTGCTGACCCAACAACCAATACACGCTTATTCAACATTTTCATTTCCATCGGCCAGATATTGTAGTTGTTTCGCCGGTAACGGATGGTGTTGAGGGAGAAGGACGTATCCCCTGTATAAAACCAATATTTGGATGCACGCTGGTAAGAATCCGTAAAGACTACTTTTGCTCCGCCTGCTTTCTGCTTTACTGCAGCAGTCCATTCCCTGTTTTGATGGAATTCGCTTTTGGGCAATTGCTTCAGAAATGGTATTTCAAAAAGCAAATGAACCCTTACCAGTAAGATGATAAGCAGGGAAAAAGGCAACAACCTGTATATCCACTTTTGCAATTGGTTTGTTTGGGCTAGGTATCGGTAACTCAGTAAAAGCAATGGAACAATCAACGGCACTGTCCAGTTGGCCTCTGTTCTGCTGCGGAATGAACTGATGAAAAAAAGCAGGTACATCCCCAACATCGACCAGTACATGGCTTTTTCTATTGGCTGCCTGGGCTTAAACTTAAATGCAGCATAAATAACCACGATGCCCACGAGTGGACCAGCTATCAATAGTTGACCCACAAGATAATCGAGGGTAAAAGAAATGTTGTAAGGTGGTGAGAGCCGTTCAAATAAATGATAAGTGACGGATGGCAAATCATGGTTCAACTGCCAGTTTATATGGGGGTAGAAGATAAGCAGGGAAAGTAAAATAACAGCCCAGGTCTGTGGTTTCTTCAACAAATATACATGTGAGCACAACGTAAATAGGATGATGAGTATACCATGGTATTTGCTGTACAGGAGTAGTGCTGTGACTATTGATAATGCAAGTGTTTCCTTCCATCCCTGCTTGTGCGCATAATGCTGAAAAGCGATGAAAAACAAAACTGTAAACAATAGCAGCGGAATGTCTGGAACTGCCAAAATACCGCCTATCTGGAGTAGCCCCATTTGCAGCACAATTGAATAAAATAACTTTAAGTTATTCGGCGCTACCAAAAGCTCTGTGAGTCGAATTGTAAGAACCCCTGCAATTAAGATAAATAACCTGACCCCTATTTCACCCGGCAATAGCAATGATCCCATTTTGATCAGCAATGCTACCATGGGAGGATGATCAAAATATCCCCAATCGAGAAACTTTGAGTAAACCCAGTAATAAGCCTCATCATCAAAAAGCTCAGTACCCCATGCCTGTATGAGGGTGATGATAGTCCAGGTTGCGTAAAAAAATGCTGTTAGTTTCTTATCAGACCAGGACTGTATTGCGAACAGTCTTGCAGGCTTTGGTAGTTCTGGCTGTTGCATCATTATCTGTTGAATTTTACCGGAGAACAAATTTAAATATTGGAACCCATCTTACAAATTCCTGTTCCCGTCATTCAACAATGCTGTCACCCACGAGATGGCAGAGGCTGTTCTTTCGGAGTTACTACCTTGTACTTCAAACCAGGGAACGGATTGGTTGATCAGGATATCTTTGTAAAGATGGTATAATGCGGTGCGCGTTTCCGCATCTGGGTACTCACGCAATTCATCTTGAACCCATGGAAGATCTGGTTTGCAGAGCAGATAGCCATCATAGCGACGCTCCAGAATCTGATCCAGTATTTCTGTATGGCACTGACCAAACACAAACTCACACCACACTTTCATCACATACATGTCGGTATCAATGAAGAGCACAGGCGGATTTTCAGGAGGCGTGCCTTCATGGTTCAGTGTGAGCAATGCTGCAGTAGTGTCTTCCAGCCTGAGCTGACCTCTTGCAATGGTGAGCAGGTCATTGAAATCATAATCTTTCCCATGTTCTAGGAGATACTCCCTGGCATATTCCCGGCACCAAATGGTGGAAAAATGAGCTGCCAATGATGCAGACAAGGTACTTTTCCCGGTTGATTCGGGTCCGATCAATACTATCTTTTTGATAACCACATCAGGCATGGGCATCCGCTTTTTTTCTCCATTCGATGTAACCCAATATCGCCAGTATCAGTAATAT
>JBDLUZ010000089.1:0-7655 GCA_039805045.1 Bacteroidota bacterium
TGTAATCATCTTCTGCAAAGACTACCACAAGGAGATGATTGAACACATCGAAAAAATGCGGGTCATGAAAACCATTTCAGAAGAAGACCTTGAACTGTTTCTTGTTACAGACAGCATCGAAGAAGCCACCGCCCTCATCAAAAAATGCATCCGCACTTACGGACTCACCCACCTCGCCAAAAAACCCAGCTGGATTTTGGGTGAGCGGAGGTGAGAAGGCGCAGTTTATACGTGTAATTATTTTTATTAAAATACGTATATATTGAAAATTGAGTACATTTACATTTAGGAAATTCATTAACCATGAATACAAAACTCACCCTGACAATCGAAGAAAGTGTCATTGAAAAGGCAAAGGCTTACGCCCGTAAAAGTCATAGAAGCCTTTCAGATTTGATTGAGAACTACTTGAAGGGACTTACGGCCGATGAGATTGAACCAGAAAAGGGAGCAAATGAAGAAAGCCTATCTCCCATCGTAAAACAACTGAAAGGGTCTTTCAAAGCTCCTGAAAACTTTGACTACAAAAAAGAGCTCGCAGAACGCTTGTCAAAAAAATATATAGGATGAATAAAATCCTATTGGATACGGACGTAATTCTCGATTTCTTTTTTGACAGAAGTCCTTTTGCAGAAAACGCTTCCAAAATCCTAACGTACTGTGAAAACAAAAAGATTTCCGGTTATGTCACGCCTGTAATACTAAGCAACATTTACTATCTCTTGAGGAAAACAGCAAACCACCAACAGGTGATTGCGCATTTGAAAATGTTGTTAACCATCCTGGAGATCGCTAGTGTTAATAAGACTATTGTTTTGAAAGCCATCCATTCAGATTTCAATGATTTCGAAGATGCTTTGCAAAACTTTACTGCAGAAAATGAAAAGGGAATCAGGATTATTGTGACAAGAAATTTCAAGGATTACAAAACAAGCAAATTGTCTGTCATGACCCCAGAGCTCTATTTGAATAGCATCCAAAAATAAGCGACAAACAACATTTATATATTGAATCATGCTGCTTTGTTAAAAGAATATAATCCGGACTCACCCACCTCGCCAAAAAACCCAGCTGGATTTTGGGGTGAGGAGGTGAGAAAGCTCAGTTTATACGTATGTTTTAAATTAGAAATGTATATACTTTTTCTGAATCTAACTTTCAGTTCAGCTATATCGATTCAAAAACATCAAATAAACTTTCAAGATATTAACCTGATAAATCTAGAAACTATTTAATACATATCAATTCCTGATTAACAGGAAAGAATGTTTGAACAATTCGAGCGAGCTTCTTTCTCAGTGTAAGCTGTGAACCTAATATTTCACTTAAATTACCATGTAATGTTACTCGTTTATGGGAAACAACATTAAAGTAATGTCGCAATACACGTTTTTTCAATGTAGCCTTGGAAAATAAATAGGTATGCTCAATTCCGTCAATGATGTCAGGGATTTTATTTGTGAAAAAAATTACGCATCGGTAAATCTTATATATAGGTGCCTCAATATCTGGAGTGCCGATATAAAGAACTCCTCCTTTTTTTAGTACCCTGTTGATTTCATTCAAATATTTATCTGGATCCAGAACATGTTCAAGTACATGATTGAAAATCACCAAATCAAAATAATCATCGGGATAATTGGCCTCGAATATATCACCATTAAATGCATTTACTGGCTCATCAAAATGCGTTTGCATAAAATCAATTGCATCCTTATCATACTCAGTTGCATACAGTTTATATTCAGGAAAATCAGCAAAAAGTAATGAATTACCAAGCCCTGCTCCTATATCCAAAATATTACCCCCCTTTATATACTTAGTCAAGAATGACATCTCAGTTAAGAAATCTCTTTTGTTGGAATTTCTTTTTAATGCTATTTTCTTGCGTATCTGCTCCTTATAACCCAGTAATTGGAGGTTGCCCTTGTCATAATAATTACTGTAAAAATTAATGAGTTGATTTTTATTAGCCATTGGATTTGCAAAAACCATCTTACATGTATTACACTTTACCCTGGACACATGCGGTCCTTTTCTTTTCACATCAATCGAATATCCTTGAAGATCCTCTGATTTACAAATTGGACAACTATAATAAATAATCATTGTAATATTTTTTGCGCCACTACAAAACCTAAAGACTCCATCAGCCCATTCAATACTTCACAAACACCCCATTGTCATTCCGCCATTGCAGGTTATTGAACCGATCATCAGCTACCAAATCAAAGTCACCATCTCCATCAGTATCAAAGGGGCGAATCCAATCAACCCAAAACCATTCAATTCCGGGATGCGACAACTGCGGATTACCATTGATCAGTGTGGCTGTTTTATCAACAAACTTATTACCTGCCTCCTGCATTAAAATCTGGATATAACACCCGTAATACCTGCGCTGCGTTCCGGTTCCATCACCCTGTCTATTGAGGATGATATCCTGCTTTCCATCCTTATTAACATCCAATATATTGATATCAACCGCAACTCCCCAGCCATTCACTTTGGGCAAAGCATTGGATTTATCCCTGCTAAACTTGCCTGTATAACTGCCCCAAAAAACAGTAGAAACCGCTCCTTCATGCTCATGGCCTGTAGCTATCAAATCCAAATACCCATCTGCATTGAGATCATATAACTCAGACGTGAAAAAATTGACATACGTAATATCAGAGGCAAGTATTGTATTGTCGAATGTAAATACACCAGAACCATTGTTTGTATAAAATCTGGATCGCTTGGGATCAGTAAAAAACAAATCCAAATCTCCGTCGTTATCAATATCACCTGAACAAACTGAATGATGAAATCCTATTTCCTGGAAAAAAGTAGTGGTAAATTTCCCATTTGAATTTTTCAAAAAAACTGATTTTTCACCCGGGAATGGCGGCGCGTCATATCCTTGTCCGGATATAACAACATCCATCCACCCATTTTTATCAAAGTCCCCTAGAATTGCTTTTCGTGGATGTACCAATCCGGGCACTGAACCCGTAAACGCGCTGGAAGAAACATCAATATATTTTCCAGCCCTATTTTCGAGGCAATTGACTGGAAAAGGAGCATCGACAAGTGCATTATTCACCTTGTCATAGTTGAGTGTACCCATCAATAAATCTTCATCTCCGTCTTTGTCAAAATCAAAAAATGTTCTTGCCAAAAATGCTGTAGGCCAATATGCCACACTTTGGGGGACCGTATTACCATAATTAATCCACATCTTTGTCAATGTTTCCAAAGTATAGGAAGTGGTATTGTTCACTGTAGATAATGGCGCGTTTCCAACTGCCTTGATTTCAACAGTATAATTGGCCTTGGATTTATCCTCCGCTTCTACCTCAAAAGTTACTTTCGAAGTATAATTGACTGAAGTGACACCACTCACCTGTTTCACAGCTGCCAAAGAAACAGATGCCTTTTCTGAAGCAAAGAAAGTGGCTATCAGGTTACGGGTAGTAACCGTTGCAATCAATTCCACTGTAATGGCATTTCCGATAATTTCACCAACAGCATCAAACTCCAATGTAGGATTGTCTTTCTTCAGGAATGCAAATGAGGTTATTTTCTTTTCGCTTGAAACCAACACTGGAGGTGGGGTTGGTGTTGTGTTAACAGGTTCAAGATCTTTCGTACAAGCATGAAAAAAGGTAATGACTCCTGCAAGCAATACAAGCGGTGTTTTTATGGCGTATTTCATACTGAAAATTTCAATTGCTAAAAGTAGCGTTGCTCCCCGGGTGCACAAATACCAATATGTGGGTAAAATACCAGACCATTGTGGCATTCAAACATCCTTGATTCACAAACCCTACCTACTTTTGGGTAAATTAAACAGGACAAATACTCATCAGAACAAGATAACTTAGGTTTACAAAACCAATGCTTATCAACAAGCTTTCATTCATACTAACCCTATCATGGCTTTGGCTGACCAGTTGCAGCAATCAGACTACCATCGACATCCAATGTAGGGAAGGATCTCAATCTGAATCATGGGAAACACTGGAAAAGTCAGTATTCCCCCTAAAATTCAGCGAAGGCTCTTTCAATCCAGGTTACACGACTGCCTATTGGTGGATAAAAATCAATGTTGACAACAAAGGACAAGCAACAACAAAATACATCCTGCTCAATAACCCTCAAATCAATCACATCACTGTTATTGATCAGGCTTCTCCTCAAAAGCTAAACCTGGGTGATAAAATGGCATTTGGAAATCGCCCGGTCAATTACCCAGACTTTGCCATCCCGGTTAATCTCTCAGCAAATGAGCAACGCACCATTTACATCGGAATCGATAAAATAGGTGAATCGCTTCAACTGAAAGCGGAACTGTATGACCATGAAAATCTGTCGCAACTGATTAACCTGAAGATGCTGACAGCCGGACTGATCATGGGTTGGATGCTTCTGATTGTTTTGATTGTAATGCTCATATGGATGTATTCAAAAGAATCCTCCAACCTCTTTTATTCACTGTATATCATTACCATTACCATCTGGATATTTGCCAACCTGGGCATCGGGTTTCAATTGTTCTGGCCTTCATTTCCCAAGTTCAATAACATTGCAAGGCCTTTCTTTCTCTTCACGGCTGCCTGTTTTTTTGCGCTCACGCTTTTGTCTTATTTCAAGGAAAATACTGCTACCAGGCATATCAGAAAAGCATTAAAAATTCAGACCATTATTTCGGTTGTAATGATTATCATTCTGATTTTAGTTGATGTTGACGGGATTCCGACAGCACTTAAATTTCAGTTTCTGATTGTTGTACCAATTATCATTGGTATAATCCTGCTCACTGCCTTCTTGTTCATTTTTCTGAACTGGAAAGCCTCAGTCAAATTCAGCAGTTTTTATTTCTTTGGCATGCTCTTCTACCTTTTCATTTCATTTTGCCAGAATATCTTTCAGTTTGGCCTGACCAACCCAGTACTGGAATTCATCAACTTACATGGTGCAAGTATCAGTCTCTTTGGTGAAACCAGCATCATAGCAGTTGGCTTCATTTACAAATTCAATGAATTCAAAAAAGAAAAGGAAACCATACAAGCGGAATTATTGGCACAACAATTTGCGCTGTCCAAAGAAATCATTGATATCCAGGAACTGGAAAGAAAAAGAATCGGTCAGGATATACATGATTCCATAGGCGGACTGCTTGCCACCTTGAAAATTTACCTTGAAAAAGCATCGCTAGAAACATTAAATACATACCTCGAAAATTGCAGGAAAATTTTAGATCAATGCGTGCATGAAGTCAGAACTGTCATTGATAACCTGGTACCACAGAATATACACCTGCACGGACTTTGCAGGGCATTTGAATTATTTATCTCTTATTGCAAGGAATCCGCTTCTGCTAAAATCATTTTTTATCACCAGCTCTATTCCGAACTGACTATATCCAGTCAGACTGTTCTCTACAGAATTCTAACTGAACTCCTCAACAACAGTTGTAAACATGCCAATGCCACTGAAATCAATATCAGTATCATTGAAGAAGGAAAAGAAATGCGCATTCTTTTTGAGGATAACGGAGTTGGATTCAATCCTGCCCTTGAAACGAAAGGACACGGAATTAAAAATATCCGAAACCGGGTGAAATTCCTGCATGGTGAACTTCATTTTGAAAGCAGTCACCAAGGTACCACCATCATCATACATATTCCACTCATACCAAACCTCAAATCGGTTGCAAACCATGAAGACAAGGATAATACATATTGATGATCACCTGATCTTTGCAGAAGGTATCAAATTGCTTTTCGAAGGTCATGAGAAATATCAACTGGAACAACATTTCGATAACAGCAAAGATGCCTATGCATTTTGCAGAGAAAGAGTCCCACACCTGATTTTAATGGATTACTACCTCCCTGAAGGTAACGGACTGGATGCGGCTGATGGTTTTCTGAAACTATACCCGAAACCCAAAATCATTTTCCTAAGTATGGTGAATGATTATTTCATCATGCAGGCAGCCAGCTTGAGAGGTATAAATGGTTTCCTATCCAAAAACATCGGACACGAAGCACTCTTTTCAGCCATTGAATCTGTGCTCAACGGAAAAAATTGGTTCAACAATCTTGATACTGAGAACAATAAAAACAAGGGGTTCTTACATCTCCTCAGCAACCGGGAAAAACAAATCGCCAAACTTGTGGCTCAGGGCTATTCCACAGCTAAAATCGCCAATGCCCTTTTCATCAGCGAACTCACTGTATCCACACATCGCAAAAATATCCTCCGCAAACTGAACCTGGAAAATTCAGTTCAGTTGGGGAATTACCTGCATTTGTTTAACTGAATTAAAAATTAAAATTGGATTTCTTTTCATGGCATTATACAAAAGATACAATTTAATCTGATAAATTCAATCCTTGACACAACGAACTGAATAACCAGAATTCTTCATGCCATAGAACCTATTAACTATTATTTCTTTGTCATATATACTTCGATACCAAGCACTGGATTCTCCCTCACTCTCAGTAGAACTCCACCAATACGCATCTTTATAATAAAACCAACTCAAAAAGTGCCGTCCACCTCCCTGCATAGCAGAAAAACCACTTTCGTTGTTTCCACTAAAATTATCCCCTTCCCAACCATAAGTAGACTTCATCTTACTGCCTGCAACATTTGAGCCATCCAAATAATTGGTAAGTATTGTCCATTCAGCATCACTAGGAACATGCCAACCAGAGGGACAAACATTTCCTTCTTCTACTGCGTACCAATTATATAACTTACCATATACCGAATCATTTGAAGGATTATTAAAAAGATAGCACCATGCAGGCTGGCTTGTATCACTCCATAGATTATAATCTTTAATTTCAGGTATGCTTCCGCCATAACGAAGGTTTTCCGCAAACCAAGTTTGGCTGCCAATTTCTACTGTTCTGTAGATTTGTCCATCTCGAATATCGACGATTTTTTTAAATTTTTCTTCTGTCGTAAAACTTAACTCATTACCATAAATTGTTCCCAAGTTTGTTACCACATATGCCCTGACATGATATTTTGTACTAACATCCAGTCCTGTAATAATACCAGTAAAACTACCTGGTTCTTTTCCAATACTTATCTTGGCATCAGCATATACTGGTTTAGGTAATTTACTCCAACAGATTCCTTTTGATATTACCGAAACTGAATTGTCTATAACCAAATCACCAATAATTGTGACTCCTGTTGCTGTAATATCAGAAATTGAAGATATAGTAATACTCGTTTTAGAATCGCTTTTTTTACACCCCAAAAACATGAATATAAGGATCAAAAAGAAAATGAATCGAGTCATACTTTGAATTTAATAGTTAATAAAACAAAGGACTTCACTTATCACATATTATAGACTACTAAATTTGTCAATTTGATATATAATATTCGACAACATCAATGAATTATAACTTTCTTGAGATCATTACCTACATTTTACAATTTCAAAAATCAGCATTACAATTTATAAGAAATATACATCTTGTCAATACCCATTATTGGGTAATATCATGCATCCAATATTTTAAATCTTGCTTCATTGTATACACTGAACCCAAAACATGATTTAAATCATATTTCCCCCTATCAATGGTCAGCCTCATCACTGCCAACCAGTCAGACCTTTGTATACACCTTTTAAATCA
>JBDLUZ010000090.1:0-7460 GCA_039805045.1 Bacteroidota bacterium
GATTGGATCAGGTTCACAGACTTTGCTGTACCTACTCCACCAGTTGCCAGAATGATGGATTTAATGCGGGCTGAATCTGACTCTTCAAGCACATTCAAAATCAATTGCTCAGCATTAAACTGGAACAGTGCCCGGACGGCACTCCTCCCCAGGTCATTGCCAGATTGTTTGATTCCAAGCTCAAGAAGCCTGGGGTTTTCAGTAGTTACATTGAATTTGAGAACGAAGTCAAGATAGCCCCGGGTACCTTCCAGAGACCGCAAAACATTTTCCAGCGCATACATGGCAACAGGAGACATCCTAACAGGCTTTTCAGGTAAAGCAAATAGTGCCAGCTGGTTAACAAGCATATCCTGACCCCCATTGGATTCAATTAGTTTTATGAGAGCGGTGAACTTGGCGGTACCGTCATTGAAATGAAATGACCTGAAATAGCGAAGCCTTTGATTGATGTTCACTGAAGCATCACCGGCCAATGCTGTGAGATATGGTATTGCCTCATCCGTTCTTGCCCTCCAGACGATATCCGTACCTGCGGCAGTTGCAACCGGATCCTTTACTTTTTGAAGGTAGGTCGAAAAGAATACATCCCATTGCGCGTCAGCACCAATACCCAGCGCTTCCAGATACCACCGGTCCCTACCATCATGCTGCAACGCGAGGTCTGTCCACAGACCCGGAGCCTCTGGAGCAGGGTGGTGATGCAGTGCCAACGCACATTCACGCCGCACTTGGATATCCCTGTCTTTCTTCAATACCTGTATGATGGGTATAACATCCTGCTCCATACGCAAAGCACCTCTGATTGCAAGCATACGTATACGCGGATTGGCATCCTTCATGGCCTGCCCAATATACTTCCGCGCGTTTTTCTGATCTGCTGTAATCATGGCCCAGAATGCCCTCGCACGCATGGTGGAATTTCCACCTGCCTTCCAGATTTGCTCAAGTTCTGGCATTGCATTGTTTCCAAATCCCTGAATGGCCTGAAATGCTTTAAACCTTACAGCAAGATTAGGATTCTGCAATGCCTTTACTGCTCCAGCAGGCGTTGAGCAATCAAGCTTTGGCATTACATATCTTCGACTCTCCGCAGTTGTTACCCTATAAATCCTACCCCTGACCTGGTCACCTGCCTGATGGCCACCTACTCCTGGATCATACCAATCAGCTACAATCAAAGATCCATCAGGAGCCACGCATACATCAGCCGGCCTGAACCATTTGTCCCGATCGCCCTTCAACATATTGATGATCCCTGCTGCATAACCTGCACCATTTTTGGTTGTGGTATATGCCCTGACTACATTCGGACCAGCATCGCAATGGATGAGCTGCTGACGGAATGCCTCCGGCAAAAGATTACCCTCATAAACCAATATGCCTGTTGGAGAACCGGCGCCAGTCTGCAACATATTGGGTACCACACCCGGGTCATTGAGATGCCAGTGTCTGAATGGAATGGAGTCTTCGCGGTTGGCACGGTTTGATTGCCATCCAGCACCCGTGATTTCATCGGTATACCCATAATTGCCGTGTGGCATAACATAGTTGATTCTTGTACCCTTGTTGCCATCATCGTCATTGTCACTCTGCCAAAGTGTGCCATAGCTGTCAACTGCCACCTCATAGGGATTTCTGAAATTGTCCCCCAGGCATTCCACCTGAGAGCCATCCGTATTGCAACGGAAAACCATTCCTTGTTTATACTTTTTCGGACCGATTTCATCACCGTCCTGATCCAGTACCACTTTGCCATTTTTATCCTTCAATGTGGTGCCACTGTTGCCGAAATTAAAGTACAGCTTACCATCCGGACCAAAGGTGAACGCATGCACGCCATGGTCATGCTGCTCGCCCTCTATACCCTGAAACATGATCTCCTTCCTGTCTGCCACATCATCGCCATTGTCGTCATAAAAATTCCAGACATAAGGACTTTGGGAAACGATAACCCTGTTGCCAAGCACTGCAATACCTAGGGGGGCATTCAACTCCGGACCCTGGTAAAAAACTTTTGCCGTATCTGCAACACCATCTTCATTGAGGTCTTCCAGGATTACTATACGGTCTCCTGCTGCACGGGTAGGATTTCCATTGATGGCTGGCCTGTAGTTATATGCTTCTGTCACCCATATTCTACCCCTGTCATCTACATCAATATTCGTGGGATTCTGCAACATGGGCTCTGCTGCCACCAGTTGCACTTCAAGTCCATATGCTACATCAAGCCCCTGCAAGGCATTGGATGGAATCCTTTTCATGGCATCCGTAATGGTGTCATTGACGGACCTGCGAGACTGCATCATTCCAGGAGGTACCGTATAAGCAAGCAGCAGTATCGCAATAAACAGCGCTCCAAAGGAAATTGCTGGTATAAATATCTTCTTCATCAGGGTGAAAAATGTGTTTAAGATAAAGTTAACTATGATTAAAATTAGGATTTTCAATTTGTTTTCAACCAAACATTGGCACTATTGTACCTTCCTTTCAAAACAATTCTAATCCACGGAGAACCAAATGAATCTTCAAAAGACATTTTTCCTTTTGCGGATCGTACTGTTTTGATTTTGCTGTAATTGCTTGAAGGTTCGTGGAAGGGATCATCAGAAGTGGCTGCGAAAAGTTGAAGTTTCTCGCTGTGATGAGATTTCCAGTTTAATACAATTTCCTTGCCCGATTTTACAGCGGTGAAGTCTGATATTGAAAGCGGACCAATCAGTGATTGACCATCCAGCTCCCTTTCCACCCATTCAGGTAATTGCAGTTGAAGGTGTCTGGCAAGTGTTGGAAAAATATCAACTACTGCAGGCGTCGAAGTTTTTGTAAAATCATTGCCGAGCTTTTTATTGCTGATGATCCAGGTGGTACGTTCACGGTCAGACTGACCGCCATGGTCTTTACCGCTGATGCTGTCTCTGCCATGGTCTGTAGTGATGATGATCATCCAATCTTCTTGGAAATTGGCTTCGCGGTGCGCCACAGCCGCTGCAACTTTTTCCACTTGTTTGTCCAGCAGTGCAATGGCTTCATGTTGTTCCTTGCTGTCACCAAAACGATGGCCCATGTCATCCGTATATTCAAGGTAAATCCAGGAAAGATCGGGTCCCTGCTTTCGAAGCACAGCATCTGCTTCTGATGCCACACGCTCATCGATGAGGTGGATGTAACGTGCATGCGGATCATGCGGATAGGCAATTGTATCCAGTTCATACCCATCAGCGTGGTAATCTATAGCGATTCTTCCTGTTTCAGGCAATCCCTCTCCCACTAGTTTCGTTCGATTGTCTAGCCAGGTTGAAAAAATACCTGTTGTTTTTTCAGGATGTGCCGACTTCAGTACCCTGAAAAGGGTGGGATACCGGTAGCTCGGAGCCGCAATGTCATTGTCCCACACTTGATGTTTATTGGCCCAGGTACCCGTCAGGAGACTGTTATAGCCAACTGCTGATATGGTAGGCGACTGTGAATATCCTCCACGTTCTCCGCCAACATAGGCTCGGGTGTAGGTGCCTTGTGCTGCGAGGGCATGTATTGCAGGTGCCGGATGGTATTCCAGCACATCAGCTGGAATACCATCAGCAATGATGAAAACTGCTTTTGGAGTGCGTTGTGCATACGGTGAAACTGGAAGAAAAAAACAAAAAACAGCAAGTGGTATAGACAATTTAAGCACGCGCATGCAAAACAATTTGCGGGCAATTTATCGTGTTATCCTGACATCCCAAATATAAAAAAGAAAAGGCGGTATTGCTACCGCCAATTCCCTTATTCAACAACGCGCTTCTTTAGAGCATGGTAGATGGACAAACATATTCGGAAACTTCAAAAAGTCCTGATTCCTTCAGCGCCTTGAAGCCTCCCTGCACATCCACGAGGTTTTCAAATCCCCTTGCCTTGAGGGTAGAGATGAAGATCATAGAACGGTATCCACCTGCACAATGCACATAATATGTTTTACTACGGTCAATCTGAGCCATGCTGTCATTGATAAAATCCAATGGCGCATTCTCCGCACCAATCAGATGCTCACTGAAGTGTTCTGATTTTTTGCGCACATCCAAAATGTGGAGGTGACTGTCGTCCTGTATCAGATCAGCCAAGGTATTTGCGTTGACTGAAATGATGTGGTCCAGTTCGCGCCCATCACCCTTCCAAGCTTCAATACCGCCTTTGAGATAACCGATGGTGAAGTCATAACCCACCCTTGCCAGCCTGATGACAGTTTCTTCTTCCCTGCCTTCGTCGGTCACCAACAGGATTTCCTGTTTGATATCAGGAATCATGGCACCTACCCATGGTGCAAAGTTGCCATCAATACCGATATTAATGGAGTTCGGAATGAATCCTCTTGCGAAATCCTGTGCTGCACGGGTATCCAGTATCAATGCACCGGTTTCATTGGCGGCAGCTTCAAAAGCAGCCGGACTCAGCGCATGGTGTCCCCTTTCGAGTACTTTATCAATGCTGTCGTATCCCTGAATATTCATCAGCACATTCAACGGAAAATATCCCGGAGGCGCTACAAGTCCTTCCAATACTGCCTTTTTGAATTCCTCTCTGGTAAGCGCAGGATCCAGTGCATAATTTGTTTGCTTCTGATGTCCCAGGGAATCAGTAGTTTCCTTGCTCATATTCTTACCACAGGCACTCCCGGCGCCATGGGCAGGATAAACTGTAATGTCATCTGCCAGCGGCATGATTTTAGTACGCAGCGAATCATACAAATGACCCGCAAGGATATCTTCTGTGAGTTCCGCCTTCACTTTCTGAGCCAGGTCAGGCCTACCTACATCACCAATAAAAAGGGTATCTCCACTGAAGAGTGCCGTTTCCTTTCCATTTTCATCGATCAGGAGGTAGCAGGTACTTTCCATGGTATGACCGGGCGTATGCAAAACCTTGATTTGGATATTACCCAGCTGCAGCAGTTCACCATCTGTTGCACTGTGAATTTCAAATGCCGGAGCTGCATTTGGTCCGTATACAATTTTAGCACCGGTTTTTTGAGCAAGATCTATGTGGCCGGATACAAAATCAGCATGGAAATGTGTTTCCAGTACATATTTGATTTTTGCACCATCTGCTTCTGCTTTGCGGATATACGGTTCCACTTCACGCAGTGGGTCAACGATAGCAGCCTCACCATTGCTTTCAATGTAATATGCTCCCTGAGCAAGACATCCGGTATAAATCTGTTCTACTTTCATGGTTTTATTATTTGGGTTGAATTAATCTGTTGACAATACAAAGGTGATGCTTTCGATTATGGTAATTGGTGACCAAAATCACTTAACAGGTCATTGATTCTGGATGCCTGAAATTTTACCTTGTGTAGAGATGAAACCGAATAACAACATCAATTTTACAGAGCTGAATGTAAACCGCATTCAGGCACTCACTGATGCTGTATTTGCAATAGTCATTACAATTCTTTCGCTTGCACTTGTTGTTCCTCCAGGTGAAGATGATGAAGGATTGAAGAGGTTTATGTGGGATCAGATCATCCCAAAATTATTCATCTTCTTCCTGGGTTTTATTGTAGTAGGTGCATTTTGGGTAGACACCCACTTCAATCACCATCACATGGTGAAAACGAATATCTTCAGCATCTGGCTCAACATCATTTTCCTGATGTTCATCTGCCTCATTCCGTTTTCATCTGGCTTCCTGGCCAACTACCTGAAAAAACCCATGAGTCTGGTTGTTTACAGCATCAACCTGATCATGGTAAGCATCACACACCTGGGCATGTTGATATATGCCTGGGAGAAAAAATTCATCGACCCAACCGTAGATAAAATCCTCTACACCAACATGTGTTGGCGCATCATCCTCCCCACCATTGTTTATATCTGCATCATACCCCTTGCCTTCATGAAAAAAAGCTGGGTGGTTTACCTCTTTCTTGCACCTTTGTTTTTCCAGATCCTTTTCGGACGAGCTAAAAGAAAATGATGCTGCGCTGAAAGTGCAGACAAATGAAACTGCCAACCTTCAGGTTTGACGTAAGTAGGTTGGAGGAACGTTTTTTTTATCGTTTTAATAAAACAACACGTTAACTTTAAGCAAACGAATGCTGCATGAACAACTCACGCCGTAATTTCCTGCGCAACAGCGCATCTATACTTGCCCTTGCTTCTTTAGAATCGGGCGGACTCCAACACTGGCAATTTGAAAAGAAAAGAAGGGTTGCACTTATTGGTACCGGATGGTACGGCAAAAGCGATTTATTCCGGTTGATGCAGGTTGCAGCAGTGGATGTGGTGGGATTGTGTGATCCCGATAAAAATCAGCTTAAAAACGCAGCATCACTCATTGGTGAGCGGCTTGGAAACAAAAAGGAGATCGCAACCTATGGCGATTACAGACAATTGCTGAAAAATGAGCAGCCCGAAATTGTGCTTATCGGCTCCCCAGATCACTGGCATGCCCTGCAGGCAATAGAATCGATTCAATCCGGTGCACATGTATACCTCCAAAAACCAATCAGTGTGGATGTGATGGAAGGAGAGGCAATCCTTGCTGCAGCCAGAAAATACAATAAAACCGTACAGGTAGGCACCCAAAGAAGAAGTACTCCACACCTGGTGGAAGCCAAAAGAAGATTTGTTGACAGTGGCATGCTGGGCAAAGTACACCATGCCGAAATGTGCTGCTATTACCACATGCGCAACAGCAGCAATCCTCCGCTGCAGGAAATACCTGATTACCTTGATTATGAGATGTGGACTGGTCCGGCACCCCTCAGACCTTATGACGGACTCCCTCACCGGGGCTGGTGGCGTGCTTTTATGGAATACGGCAATGGCATTATGGGGGATATGTGCATACACATGTTTGATACCGTTCGCTGGATGCTTGACCTGGGCTGGCCGGAAAAGATCAGTTCAACAGGAGGGATATATGGAAGTAGTCCGGGTAAAAGCAACATTGCCGATTCGCAAACTGCCATCTTTGAATACGACAAACTGAATTGTGTCTGGCAACACCGCACCTGGGGAACCTCTGCTGACCCGGAATATCCCTGGGCTTTTAAGATCTATGGTGAAAACGGAACCCTTTGTGGCAGCACCATGCGTTATGATTTTATACCCTCAGGCAAAGGTGAAAAAGTTCATGGTGATGTTTTATTTGAGCGGGAAAAGTATCCTGAAGATTTGCGTGAGAAAGACATAGAACTCTTTGCTGCACCTGCTACCCGGGCACACATGCAGAATTTTCTGACAGCCATTGACAATAAAACCAGGCCTGTGGCAGATATTGAAGAGGGACATATTTCCACGGCATCATGCATCATGGCAAACATATCCATGAAGCTCGGTAGGCCACTGCAATATGATCCTGTTAATAAAATTGTGAAAGGTGATCCGGAAGCAACTGCTTTACTGAAACGCAGTTACCGCTCACCCTGGCAGCATCCTGATCATCTGAAAATTTGAGTGAGGTAAGACTCTTCA
>JBDLUZ010000091.1:0-7434 GCA_039805045.1 Bacteroidota bacterium
GGCGAAAAATACCAAGGTAAAGTTGTATGGTTAAAAGAACCGATTGACCCGGAAACAGGTAAGGCCAAAGTGGATAAATTCCATCCTGATGAGGCCTCCAGGACACGTGCTGTACTTGGACTAATCAACGTTTGGGGTTTTGTTTATCAAGAAAAAAATCTATGGTCAGAAGGAAATATTTATGATCCCAAGAACGGCAATACCTATTCATGCACAATCAAAATGATAAACCCTAATACCATAGAGGTTAGGGGATTCATTGGTGTATCATTGATTGGTAGAACAGATACATGGACCAGGCAAGTTGCAAAATAGAAATCATCTTTTTGATATAAAAAAAGCCCCGTTTATAGATCGGGGCTTTTTATTTGTAGTTGTCTGATTCTTTAAGGAGATACAAAATTCAAACTGAAATTAAAGTAGATAGGATTTCCCAATCTACTTGAAAAAAAGCGCTGGCTGTCTTTTCGTGCATCATACTCATTCATAGCATCAAAGCGGTAGTTGTATCTTAATCCTACTTGTGCGTTGAACCAAATGAAACCACCTATTTTCTTGTCCCACATGATTCTGGGCTTTAGTTCACCGCGTTGGAGGTAAACACCGTTTGAAAGGGAGTTGGGTATATTCATTGCAAACTGATTGCCCTCAAGTTCAAATCCTGCCTGAATCATATTTGAGGTAGAAAAATTGTATCTTATATGTCCGCGTGCAGGCAACAAAAGTTCCATCCCCCAACGGTCATTGAATGTCTTGTTCCAGAGTAATACGGGAACATAAATCAATTGACCAGCTCTGTATGTTCGCGCAATACCGGTACCAATCATATTTTTTTCAGATGTTTTCCAACCATAAATTGCAGTAGCACTGAATGTTGTTGCGTTACGGTTGATGTCGCTGATACCTTTGAATGCGCCATTGGCATCAACACTTGCCTGAAAAATCAGGAAATTCTTTTCATTCAGTGGTTTGAAAATGGTCGTATTTATGCCTGCTGTTGTTAAAAAGTTGTCATTTAGCTCTTTTGCAAACGCATTTGTACCTGGTGATTCAATGTTAAATTGACTTCCCCAATAACTTGCGCCTAACTGCCAAATCAATTTATTGGTAGAAATAATAGGGATATTGATTTGCGTTCGGATAGCTGATACGCTGTTTACTTTGAAATCTTTTATGGGCTCTCCGCTAGAATATAGCGAAGATTTTACTCCAGGCATTTGAAAGCTTCGATAAGATTCAAAACCCAAGCTAATGATACGCTGGGGTGACTGATTCAATACTTTTTGGGTGCAATAACGTTTAACGCCTTCAGCATCTCCGAACTGACTGTAATCTATGACATCAGTGGAATCATTCTGCGCACTGGATGCAACAGCAATCATTAAAAAAATAGGCAGTAATATTTTATGCATTTTTTTTGTTTTGGTTAGAATACAAATATAGGCAGACACGTGCTTGCTTTTTTTACTAGAAATTAATTGAACTCCTTTATCTGTCGAAATACGTATGTTTCAGATAAGAATGGTCAATCTGAAATAATAAAAAAAGAGGCATAATAGCCTCTTTTGTATCTGGATTTTCTTAATTTCTATTTGTAACCAACAAGTTTTGAAGTCATAGGACATGCTCCACCTGTAGTTCCCCTGGCAGATGTGCAGGAATTGAGCAAAACGGTGCCCATCAGAATCAAAAGAAAAAATACTGATTTTTTCATTGGAATTTATATTTTAACGAAGATAAAACTCATTTTCATTCAATTTATTATGTCATTATGCCTTTTTTTATCCGGATTCAGTATTTTAACGTTTCACTGATGTGAAAATATCAGAAAAATGATGTCCTTTCCCTTGAATCGATACCTAATTCCTCTTATCTTGTGCAGATAAATTTGGGGATGAATATCAAACTGCAACGACCTATTGTTTTTTTAGATTTAGAAACAACCGGTTTGAATCTGACTACCGATAGGGTAGTGGAAATAGCCATGATAAGGATTAATACAGATGGAACAAAGGTTGTAAAAAGGAAATTAATCAACCCGGAGCGCAATATTCCTGAAGAGTCGTCTGCAATTCATGGAATCACCAACGAAATGGTTAAGGACGCACCTGTGTTCAAGCAGGTAGCAAATGAAGTCAAACAATTCATGGATGGGGCAGACCTTGCTGGCTACAATTCCAATAAGTTTGATTGGCCAATGATTGCGGAAGAGTTTCTCAGATCCGGACTTGAATTCGATATAAACGGAAAAGTGTTGCTCGATGTTCAGAAAATATTTCATGCCCTGGAACCACGAACACTTAAGGCGGCATATAGTTTTTATTGTAAAAAAGATCTTGAAAATGCCCATTCAGCATCTGCTGATGTTATGGCAACCTGGGAAGTTTTTGAAGCTCAGATTGAAAGGTATCCGCAATTGGGTGATACATTGGAAACAGTGTTGAAAGTTGTTGGAGAAGATGATATTGTTGACTTTGCAAGAAGAATTGTCAGAGAAAATGGGAGGGAGTATTTCAATTTTGGGAAGCACAAAGGTAAGGCAGTAGCTGATGTTCTAAAAGCGGAACCATCCTATTACGATTGGATGATGAAAAGTGAATTTCCCCTGCATACCAAACTGAAACTAACGGAAATATTAAATCGTTCTCTCCTGAACAGTAAATTAAAATAACCCATCCTATTTGTTTGAAAAAGTTAGTAATCATACCAACCTATAAAGAGAAAGAGAATGTTGCTCAAATTCTCGAAGCTATTTTTGCATTGAATCAATCATTTCATGTGCTTATCATTGACGATAACTCACCTGATGGAACAGCAGAAATTGTTAAAGAGATGCAATTGCGATTTCCCGCGACCCTTTTTCTGTTGCAGAGATCCGGAAAACTTGGGTTAGGAACTGCCTATATAATGGGATTTAAATGGGCAATTGAGCACGACTATGATTATATTTTTGAGATGGATGCGGACTTCTCACATGATCCAGCTGATCTCAATCGGCTTTATGAAGCTTGTTATATTAATGGTGCAGACCTGTCGGTTGGTTCAAGATATGTGCCAGGAGGGGAAATTGAAAACTGGCCGCTTTCAAGAAAAATTATTTCAAAGGGTGGAGCTCTTTATAGTAAGTTTTTTACCTGGATGCCAGTAAATGACCCCACAGCAGGATTTGTTTGTTATGCTAAAAAAGTACTTCAAACCATGAATCTAGATGCTATAAGATTTATTGGTTATGCTTTTCAGATTGAAATGAAATTCGCTTCCTGGCGACTGGGTTTTAAAATTGCAGAAGTTCCCATTGTATTCAGGGATAGGAAACATGGGGCATCAAAAATGTCCAAAGGAATAATTAAAGAGGGAATAACTGGAGTTTTTGCTATGCAGTGGCAGTATATTTTTGGAGATTACCTGAAAAGAATAAGAAAGTAGAGCGATAACTAAATTAAGTAAACCGGAATGCGGAAAGCTTTTATTCAATTGCATATTGCCGTATTGCTTGCGGGTTTTACAGGTGTTTTGGGTAGACTAATTACCATCAATGAATCACTGCTGGTGTGGTACCGGATGCTGTTTGCAGTGATTTTTCTGTTAATCATATCACTTTTTTCTAAAAAAATTGAAAAGCTATCCTTTAAAAAAATGCTCCCGCTTTTGGGGATTGGTTCCATCATAGCGCTGCATTGGGTCACTTTCTATGGTAGCGTTAAGTATGCCAATATTTCCGTTTCTCTTGTATGTTTTTCTGCTGTAGGTTTTTTTTCTGCCATCTTTGATCCACTTATTTCAAGGCGTAGGTTTCAACTTATTGAAATTTTACTTGGTTTAATGGTCATGCTAGGGGTATACCTCATATTTCATTTTGATCAGGATTTTCGGCTTGGAATAATTTTTGGATTAATCTCAGCTTTTCTGGCAGCTATATTTCCCATATTCAACAAAAAACTTGTTTCGGAATACAGTCCTGATACCATAACATTTTATGAAATGGGGGGCGGCTGTATATTGCTTACTTTTGTAGTTCCTTTGTACATGCAATTTATGCCGGTACAATCCTATGTACCTAGTTTACAAGACCTCATCTGGTTAATAGTCCTGAGTTTGTTTTGCACTGTTCTTGCATTTAACCTTTCAGTCAGGGCTTTATCCCGAATTTCAGCATTTACCGTAAACCTGACTTTCAATCTTGAGCCTATTTATGGGATTCTTCTTGCTTTTTTAATTTTTAAAGAGCACCTTGAGCTTGGATTTTCATTTTATGCGGGCTTATTGGTCATTTTTACAACGGTGGTAATTCAATCAATACGTGTAGCTAAAAATCTTGCTACCTAAGTGATTATTGTGCACATCCGTATAAAATTCATTAATTTCAAAGTAAATAAACATTGCAGATGCGAATTATAGCTTTATCTACCTGTCTATTGATTTTTTTGATGCAATCAAGTCATGTTAAGGGTCAAAAGAAGCCTCTTGATCACACTGTTTATGATGGTTGGCAATCAATTGGAGAGAAATTGATTAATGCCAACGGCGAATGGATTGCTTATACCATTGACGTTCAGGAGGGAGATGGCCTTTTAGTTATCCAGAAATCAGATTCATCATTTTCAACAACTGTTCCGAGAGGTTACAATGTTCGCTTCACTGCTGATGGGAATCACCTGATAGGTAAAATAAAACCATTATATCTTGAACAAAGGGCAGCAAAAATCAAAAAAATCAAGCAGGAAGATTTACCTCAGGATTCACTTTTTGTTTTTAACGTAGCTGAAAAACAGATTGAAAAAATTGCTGGTGTTAAATCATACAGTATACCAGAAAAATCATCTGATTGGCTTGCTTTTTCGTCATTTAAAAAAACAGTTCAATTACCGAAATCAGTTAAGCAACCAGATTCGGTTGTAACAAAAAAAGACTCTGGTAAAGTAAGTATCCCGCAAATCATTGAGCAGAAGCCGGATAGAAAACAAAAAAGGAAACTCAGCGGAGGTGAAGAAAGAGAAGATGAATTATTGGATGAGTCTCTTGAAGATGCTGAAGGTGATGAACCAACTGCTGGAAATGGTCAGGAAGGTACAGAGTTGGTAATCAAATCATTAAAAGGCAAAGGCGTGCAAAATCTGCCCTGGATCTCTGAGTATAAGTGGAGCGATAATGGTAAAGTTTTATTGCTAGAATCATCAACATCCAAAGCTGATAAATCTTTAAAACCAGCAGTTTTTATCTGGCGTTCAGCTGAAAACAGGTTTGACACCCTCCTCAAAGGTGGAAACGATTTTAAAAATTTTACAATTGCAGAAGATGCCACTCAAATAGCATTTTTGGCTGAAAGAGACTCCGCCTTTAAATCTCCACAAAAATTTTATAAACTTTGGCACTGGCAAAATGGTGACGCAGTTGCCTCAATTGTAGCTGATAAGTTTTCAATTGGGATGCCAGTTAATTGGACTATTAGCGAGAATTCAACTCCAGTTTTCAGTAAATCTGGGAAAAGACTGTTCATCGGAATTCATCCAATTAAGCCTCTCAGGGACACTACTTTGGTAGAAATGGATATGGTTAAACTGGATATATGGCATTATAAAGACGATTATCTTCAACCTTATCAGTTGAAAAGGGTCAACCAGGAAAGAAACCTGTCTTACATGTCAATGATTGAGGTTTCTGAAAAGAAGATTATACCATTGGCAGATCCGGAAATGCCACAGGTTGTTTTGTCCAATACGGGTGATGGTGATTTCTTTATGGGCATTTCTGATGTGGGAAAGCGTATTCCAATGCAATGGGAAGGTTCTACAAAGCGTGATGTATTCCAAATAAACCCTGCTGATGGTTCCAGAAAATTAATTATTCGGGATTTATCAGGGTTTCCTCAGCTATCTCCGGGTGGAAATTTCATTTATTGGTATGATAACAGCGTTAAACACTATTTCAGTTATGATTCAGGAACTATTGTAAATATCAGCAAAAAGATAGCGCAAAAGCTTTATGATGAAGACTATGACATGCCATCAGATCCAACACCTTATGGCATCATGCGTTGGCATGAAAAAGATTCTTTTGTATATGTGTATGACCGTTTCGATATTTGGAAGTTAGATCCCAAGGGGAAAATGTTACCTGAATTACTTACAAAAGGGATAGGAAGGAAAAATCATGTGCGTTACAGGTATATTTCAACAGAATCTGAGGAACAATTTGTTAAATCAAACCAGCCTATTTTATTGAAAACATTCAATGAAAACAATAAGCATGCTGGCTTTGCATCGATGGAACTTTGTTGCGGCACTAAGATTAAGTTACTTCAGGAAGGTCCATATGCAATTGGTCAGCTTCTCAAAGCAAAGGATACCGATGCTTATCTCTATATTTCAGAGAGTTTTAAACAGTCGCCTAACGTTTTTATTAGCAGTAATTTATCAGCTGGCAGACAAATGAGCGCTATTAATCCCCAGCAGGAAGATTTCAATTGGATGACTGCAGAATTATTCAGCTGGAAGGCATATGATGGAAAAGTGGCAACGGGAATAGTATATAAACCGGCAGACTACCAGGCGGGAAAAAAGTATCCCATGATAGCCTACTTTTATGAAACTTTATCTGATGGGTTATACAATTACCTGCCACCTGCCCCAACACCTAGTAGGTTGAATATTCCTTTCTTTGTTAGCAGGGGTTATATTGTACTCGCTCCGGATATTCGGTATGCAAAAGGATTTCCAGGCAAGGCGGCTTATGATTATGTGGTTAGTGGTGCCAGGGCACTGGTTAAAAAGGGATGGGTCGACAGTACAAAAATGGGTATACAGGGCCAAAGCTGGGGAGGTTATCAAGTAGCACATATCATTACAAGAACACCTGTTTTTGCAGCTGCATGGGCAGGTGCACCTGTAGCCAATATGACGAGTGCCTATGGTGGAATTAGGTGGGAGAGTGGCATGAACCGACAGTTTCAATACGAAAAATCACAAAGCAGGATTGGCGCAACGCTTTGGGAAAAGCCTAATTTATACATCGAAAATTCACCACTATTCTATTTACCTAAAGTAAAAACGCCGTTGGTAATCATGGCCAATGATAATGATGGAGCTGTGCCCTGGTATCAGGGAATTGAATTGTTTACCGCAATGCGCAGATTAGGAAAGCAGGTGTGGATGTTAAATTACAATGGCGAGGCACACAATTTGGTTGAAAGAAAAAACAGGAAAGATATCCAGATCAGGGAACAACAATTTTTTGATTGGTTGCTGAAGGGCGAAAAGCCAACTGTCTGGTTAACTGATGGTGTGCCTGCAATTGACAAGGGTAGGGCATGGGGACTTGAGCGGAGGCTTGAATAAGTGGGATTCAGACTACCAGTAAACCAACCTTGAAGAGTGTATTGATTGGTTTATTATCCCAGAACAATTCAAAATCTTCCAGACCTAGACTTTCATAGTC
>JBDLUZ010000092.1:0-8991 GCA_039805045.1 Bacteroidota bacterium
CTGTTGCTGAGGCTGAGGCTCAATGACAGTGCCTGAATGAGTGTGGTTTTGCCTTGTTGGGGTTCTGTGCTGGTAAATAGAATAACACGCTTACCGCTTTTTTCAATTTCATACCTGAATTTCCTGAAAAACTCCCTGAATATGTTACTTCTGTTGGCTTGATCCTGATTGAAGCCGGTAATATGGTCTTTCAGGTTTTTCCCCTTGAGGTCAATGAAATTGATGGTGGCTAATAAGGGTAGGCCGGTCATCCGTGTGAATTGTTCTGGATTTTTTATCGATTGGTCAAGCAGGCCTAGCACAATAAAGAACAGCATGGATATAATGGCTCCCATCAATCCTGATACAGCGATAATTATGGGTTTGTTACTTGGCTCAGGATTCAAAGCAGATTGTCCGTATAACGTTTGTTTGAAATTAGATATTCCTGTATCTGTAACACTTGATGCTTTAGTAGAGCGTTCTTTTGCACTCATATATTCATTAGTGGCCCACTCAATGTCTTTGTCTAATTGCTCTAACCTGGCAGCTGAGCTGTTGCCTGTTGTCTTTGTGAAGGCGGCTCCTGCGGTTCCTGCTAATTTTTGTTTGAAAAACGCAATTTTTGAGGTAGTTGATTTTAAACTTGCTTCCAATTCAATTTTTTTCTGAATCAGAGAGTTTCTAAGGTTAGTTTGACTTGTTGTACTGGATGCTGTAACTGTATTAGGTGCTTTGGCCGCCAGTTGCATTTTTTTCTGCAAATCATCTAACTGTGCTTTTTTCAAGGGATCTGAGGCGCCTGACTTCATGTACTGGTCATAAAGGTCATTGTATTGCCTTCTTATTTCTGCGAATTGTCTATTGCTGTTTTCAGGGTTGGGGGCGTTAGCATTCGGCACTGGTAAACTTAAAAGCTGGGCCTCAATCTCAGTAACTTGGTAATTGATACTTTGCTCTCTTGCAAGTTCTTCTGCCAAACTGGTCTCATATGAACTGGCCTGTGTCATTTTACTTGCACCAACAACATTAGGGTCTATTTTGATTGAAAAAGAATCCCGCATGAAATTCATTTTCATTCTGACTTTCAAATCAAGCTCTTCTTTCCTTTTCGTAACAATAGAGTCTATAGCAGTGATAGATTCTGAAGATCTCGAGCGCATTGTATTTTCATAATACCGTAGAAATTCTTTTACAATGCCATTTACTATGAATTCAGAATATTCCGGCTTTCCTGATAAAAACGTTATATCGATATAATCTGTCTTTTCAAGTCTTTTTACGCTGAGATTCTCTTTAATGTTGTTAATGTTGTAACCTAATTTACCTATTAAATCAACAGCAATCTTCTGCTCAGGATCCTTGGAATCAAGCAAAAGCATTTCTTCATAAGCTTGGTTGAAAATTCCTACTGCCTTTTCAACTGTAAGACCTGATAGGGATTTGTCTGCAAATTTTTCTTGAATCCTGGATTGAACTGCAGGGTCAGCAGACAATAACTCATTCAATACCAGCCTATAGGCAAGGAGATTCAAGACTTTGGGTGAAGTCATATTCTCAATGGCATTGTTGAATTTGACATTGATTTGATTTTGGTCAAATATGTTATCGGAAAGAATGATTTCCTGGCTTAAAGTAAAGCCCGTGGAAATTTGTGATTGTGATTTGTATTTTTCCTTGATAGTGAATGTGAACAGAAAACCGATCACCAAAGTTATCAGACTCACTTTGAGTATTGTCCACTTATTTCTCAACACCAATCTATACAGATAAACCAACTCCATGCTCATGCAGTTTTACAGGGTGACATTAAATAAAAGGAGATTGGATGCTAAAAACTACAAATAGCTGACAATCATTGGGTTGAGTATTTCTGGTTTTGATTTTTTGACCGTATTGCTTTCTCCCAAATACCTGATTGATGTTTGAAAATAAATCGATAAAGTCCGGTATACATATTCAAATTCATGAAAAGAAAATAGAAAGGGATACTGAATACGGCAATTTTCCGGTGTTGTCTATCCAGTATCCAACCAATGAATGCCGTAACATAAAATATGATCTGTAGGCTCAATAAATAGGTTAGCGGTATACTATTCTCTTGCAGTAGAATAAAAAAGTTTGCAAGTAAGATCACCGGCAATAGAAAAGGACAAACTGCCCAGCGCAGCAAACGATGTGAAATGTACAAATAGCTCAATCGGGGATGTTTCCAGAACAGGAGCACCCGCCAAAGCATGATGACTGTTTGAAATGCACCTGTAGCTATTCTTGTTTTGCGTTTTCTTTCTTCTTTTGTGTTGGCTGAAGGCAATTCCGTTGCAATGGCATCTTTTTCATAGGCAATTTTCCATCCTTGGAGGCAAATGTTCATGGAAATCACAAAGTCGTCCAATAACACTGATGCTGGTATATGTTGGTACAAGGCAGTTCTAATCCCAAAGAGTTCACCTGCTGCACCCATCGTGGAGTGGAATTGGGCATCAAAATTTTTAAGCAATGACTCATACCTCCAATATAGCCCCTCGCCAACAGCATTGGCTCCACCTTTATTAAGTGCCAATACTTTTTTCTCCCCAGCCACTGCACCAACCTCAGGGTTCATGAAGGACTTAGCCATCAACAAAACGGCATCTTCATTGAGCATGGTGTTGGCATCTGAGAATATAGTGATGGATGAACTGATCAGTTGCATTGCTCTGTTAATCGCCATCGATTTGCCATCTCTCACAGCCGTATGCTGCAGCTTAATATTGGGGTACTTTTTGACTATTGCAGGTGTATCATCGGTTGATCCGTCTGTTACAAAAACAAAACCCAATTTATCCTTGGGGTAATTCAGTTTAAGGCAATTCTTTATTTTATCTTCAATTATGTCTGATTCATTGAAGGCCGCAACAACCAAGGTGATGTCTGGCAGAATGCTGTCATGTGCCTCTTGTGGGCACCTTCTGATTTTCATCCATATCCAAGCAGGTATTGTATAGCCGCCATATGCCATAAATAGAATAAAAATGGGGATGTAGAGAAAAGCAATAATCATATTGTTTTTTTCTTTCTCCCTGTAATTCTCCTGATGTAAAACATGAACACCTCATCCCAAACCGCTTTCAAAATTCTCTTTAGCAAAATGCTGTCATAAAAAGGGATGAATTTCCAGTAGCATTTCAAGTTCAATGTCCACCTCATCAGTCCTTTGAAATCTTTCTTCCAAAGTACTCTTCGAATATCTTTATAAAACAGCGCCAATTCAATGTTGTCTTTGTTTAAATTTCCACCTTGATACCCCGAAACATACTCACCAGATACAATTCTTTTGGTTCCTGCAATAAAGTCATCAGTACTTAAAAATCTGGACAGAACCATCCATGAATTTGGTCTTGGATCAACTTCAATGAGGTATTTAATGTTTCTTGTTCTGTCAAATATATAGGTGATGTTGATGAATCCGTGCAGTCCCAGCTTTGCTCCAACTTCAATGAGGTTATCTTTGAACTCCGTATCATTTTCATAAACTCTTCTTGTTGAGTATGAAAATGAATTCTGACTGTTGGAGAGAATCCGACCTCTAAAGTAGTTAACCAATACGCCATTAAAAAACAATGAGTCAGTCCTGATTTCCTCTCCATCAATGTACTCCTGAATCAATACATGCTGATTTTTCGGGATCTTATGCAGATTGGCTTCAAACTCCTCAAATGTATGGCTGATGAACATGTCAGTACCGCCCCAGCTGAAGTCCAGCTTATTGATCACAGGGAATTTAAGTGTTTCTTTAATAGCCAACAAGTCTTCTGTGCCATTGTAAACCACATAGCCTGGGGTGTCAATGCCATTATTTTTACAAAATTCGGAAAAGCCTTTTTTAGAGCTTAAAGCATTTCTGGCTTTGATCTGCTTTAATGGCATTATTAAATGGAATTCCTCTTCATTGACTTGCTCATTCATGTGTTTGATCAGTGGGTCATCAGCTAGAATCACCCAATCAAATTTGTATTGCAAAACCAATTTGACCAATTCAACTTTGTACTCATTCAAGTTGGAAGGGCTTTCATGCCATTTTTCATGAAATTTGTTTGATCGCAGCCAAGAATCCTTTGCGCAATATACATGTGTTTCACAGCCTGCCATGTTCAGCAAATAGGGTATTTCAGAGGAGGTATCCCATTTCTCTAAACAGGCAACAAGTACTTTGAACGGCATATTTACATTTTTTTCATATTTGAGGCTGAAAAATGCGACTTAAATATAATTTTTGACAAATATGACTATTCTTTACCTGAGATGCAAGTGGTTAATGGCGCATGTAATTATTGGTAGAAACTTCAATTGAGTTTTTCAGATGTTTCTCCAAAGAGAGAATGATTTCGTTGTCAATTTCCATATCAAACTTTCTTGCAAAATATTTTTCGCTTGCTATGATTTCAGTAAGTCGGTTGGCAATCAGAATTTCAGGATGCCCATTATCTTTTTCTCCCCAGCTTACAAATGTCAAGTGGTTTTTTGTGTTCTTGGCATATTTGGAGTTGAAAACGATTGTTGGAATGACCATTTCATCTGCACCCCATACATATTTGAAAAATCGCAATAATTCTTTTTGGCTGTTCAATTGTTCAGTCACGAACTTTGCACACTTCCCTGTAATGCAAAACCAACAGGAATTTCCCGCAATCGTATGTGTTTGTGGTAGTATACGTGCTGGAAGCAGTTTATTGATGATTTTCTGAATTTTGTATTTGCCGGGAATAAGCCAATTTTGGAGATTATATTGGGTTATTCTTTTTTCATTTTTCACCCACCATGAATCTTGGGGATGGTATGGAATACAATTGATGTACTCGGTTTCGGGGCTATCTTTCAGCAATCTGAGGAATTTTTCCTTTGATTTAATAGGAAAATCTTGTCCGGATATGAAATTGATGTAATCAAAATCCCCAAAAGCACATATTTCCTCAAGGCATATTTGGGTTGCCCTTACCTGACTGTAAGTGGCCCATTTTACATTGGTTCTTTTTTTTATGAAATGGACATTTGGTATGGTTCTCAATTGTTCAAACTGTGCTATGTCAGTTTTTTTATCTACGTGTATGAAAAAAGTAAATGCATCTGATTGAAAAACATGAATAAGTCTTTTTAATTGTGTCGGGTTTTTATGAACGGCAATTAAAATGGCTACTTTCATGGGGTGAATTTAATAAAAGTAGTGATGTGTTGCAATATTGATAAAAAATGCAAGCAACTCCCAAGAGTTCTTTATCTTTAAGACACAATCAACTTGCTGTTTTATGCCAATCAAAAATTCCAATGGCAGGAGAAAATTCCTGCAACAGTCTGCCACAGCGGCAGCTGGTTTTTTTATCGTGCCACGTCATGTGCTTGGAAAAGGATACATCCCTCCAAGTGATCAGCTTACCAAAGGTATTATTGGTGTTGGTGGGATGGGGCGTGGACATATTCCCTATGCCGGTACCCGCGTAGTGGCCATTTGTGATGTGGAGAAGCTCCACTTACAGGCTGCTGAAAAAATGATTGGTGGCGGAGTAAAATCATTTCATGATCACAGAGAACTTATTGCACTTCCTGAAGTGGATATTGTTCATATCGCTACACCACCTCACTGGCATGGTATCATGGCCATCGAAGCTGCAAAGGCAGGTAAGGATATCTGGTGTGAAAAACCAATGACCAGGACAATCGGAGAGGGAAAGCGAGTGGTTGAAGCAGTGAAACAGTACGGCAGGATGTTCAGGTTGAATACCTGGTTCCGGTTTGAAGATAATTTTTATGGCATGAAAACCACAGTGAAGCCAATCAAGAAACTGGTTGAATCCGGACTTCTGGGCTGGCCGCTGACTGTAACGGTGAGTAAACATACAGGGTTCGACTGGAAATTCTATTGGGTCGGAAAAACAAAACTTGAAGAGCAAAAAGTGCCCGATACACTGGATTATGACCGCTGGCTGGGCCCTGCTCCCTACAAGCCATACCACCCACATCGGGTGCATGGTACTTTCAGGGGTTATTGGGACTATGATGGTGGTGGTTTGGGCGATATGGGCCAACACTACCTGGATCCTATCCAGTATTTCCTGGGGAAGGATGATACAAGCCCGGTATCTGTAGAAGTGGATGCGGAACAGCAACACCCTGACGCCTGTGGTACCTTCCGGAAAATTACCTATACCTATGCAGATGGTTGCAAAATCATTCTTGACGGTGAGGCAAAAGATCCGGATGTAGCCTATATCGAAGGTCCCAATGGCAAATTGTTCAATGGATTCAAGTCTACTATTCCCAACCTCCAGGATAAGTTGGCTATGATGCCTGATCCGGAACCACAGGTGACGAATTTCCTGGAATCGGTAAAACACAGGAAGCCGTTTGCGCTCAATGAATCAAACGGTCACCGTTCCTGCACCATGATCAACATGGGTAAAATTGCCCTTCAACTGGGAAGGAACCTCAAATTTGATCCCGTATTACAGGAGTTTATTGGGGATGATGAAGCCAATCGGATGGTTAATCCCCCTATGCGCGCACCCTGGAATATTTAATACCAACTGATGAACATGAAAAAAATTACCTTAATCATACTTGGATTAGTCTCCATTTGTACTGCAATCCAAGCTCAAGAATCCTTGAATGAAACTTTATCAAAGTTTCCCTATCAGCAAAAAAGTACGGTTGCTCAGTCCCTCTCAAACATGAATGACTGGAAGAGCAGCTCATGGAAGCAATTATATAAAATGCTGGATGATGATTCCTTGCGTGCTTCGGCTACATTTGCGCTCACCGCCTATATCCATCAGGCTGCCACGGATCCAACCTTGTCTGCCAGGGCTGCAACAGTTCTCAGCAAAGGGGTTGCGTCTACCAAAACATTCCTTGGCAAGGATTTGATGATTGAAATGATGGGACAGCTTGGCAGTGATGCCAATGTAAAGGACCTTGAAAAATTACTTCAAAACGACCAATACGGACCAAGAGCAATCCGTTCACTTGCTACTGTCAAATCTCCTGCAGCCATTGCTGCGCTTGAGAGCGGACAGGTCAAAGCCTCTCCAGTCATAGCTGGACACATCAAAGCTGCTCTGGGTCATGTTGCTGCTGTTTTGCCAGCGCAACAATCGTCTACAGCTAAAAAGACTCCTCTCTCCTCAAATCCTGCACAGCAACTCCTGGATATTCAGGATGAAGTGAAATCTGCAGGCAATCCCGTAGATAAGCGAAATGCTTTACATAAAATGGAAGGCCTGAAAGGTATTCCAGCCTTATTGGTGACAGCACAGTACCTGAATGATCCTGTTTTACAAAAGCAGGCGGCCCTCATCATGGCACGTAATGCCCTCAGTGATAAATCGATGCGGGGAATCGCACCGCGTGAATCACTGGAAAAGGCACTGACATTGATCAGTGGTGTAGACAGTGTCAGCCTCACCAAGGCGCTCAGAGATTACCTGAAGGCAATTCCCTATGATAACGGCTGGGTCAGGCTTTTCAATGGGAAAAACCTAGACGGTTGGAAGGGTCTGGTGGGCAATCCAATCGCGCGTTCAAAAATGACCAGCGATGAATTATTGAAAGCGCAGTCTGCCGCCAATGCAAGTGCCGGAAACGATTGGGTGGTTGAAGATGGGCTTCTGATTTTTACCGGTCACGGTGATAACCTGTGTACGGTTAAACAGTATGGTGATTTTGAAATGTATGTAGATTGGAAAATAACATCCAAGGGAGATGCAGGTATTTATCTCCGGGGAACTCCTCAGGTTCAAATATGGGATACTTCCCGTCGCGAAGTAGGAGCGCAAGTGGGTTCAGGTGGATTGTATAACAACCAGAAGAATCCTTCCAAGCCACTTCAAGTTGCAGATAATGCCATTGGTGAGTGGAATACTTTTCACATCATCATGAAGGGTGATAAGGTTACCGTTTTCCTCAATGGCGTAAAGGTGACGGATGAGGCCATCCTGGAAAACTATTGGGACCGGAAACTTCCAATTTTTATCAGGGAACAGATTGAACTGCAGGCCCATGGAACCTATGTGGCTTACCGGAATATTTTCCTAAGGGAACTTGATCCTGTGGCAAACACGCCACTGTCTGATGTAGAACAAAAAGAAGGGTTTCAATCGCTCTTTGATGGCAGCAACCTGGATAAGTGGATCGGCAACAAAACAGGATATGCCCTGGAAGACGGCGTAATTGTTACGCATCCCGAGTTGGGAGGTGGCAATATATATACCGCAGAAGAGTTTGGAGATTTTGAATACAGGTTCGAATTTCAATTGACCCCTGGTGCCAATAATGGTCTGGGAATCCGTACACCCACAACTGGTGACGCAGCCTATGTTGGCATGGAGTTGCAGATTCTGGACAATGAAGCGCCGATTTATGCCAACCTGAAGCCCTACCAGTACCATGGATCTGTTTATGGTGTCATCCCCTCCAGACGTGGATTTCTGAAGCCAACAGGAGAATGGAATCAGCAGAGCGTAATTGCCAAAGGAAGCCGCATTAAGGTTACGCTGAATGGTCAGGTAATCATGGATAGTGACATCCAGCAAGCCTCTGTAAATGGAACTGCAGATGGCAACAAGCATCCCGGGTTACTCAACAAGCAGGGGCATATTGGATTCTTAGGTCATGGTGATGTGGTGCGATTCAGAAACATACGGATAAAAAGACTTTGATTGAAAATGAAATTTAAAGGCGTTGATTCGTTTTAAATCTTAGATATAAAATTATGCGGAGATTGTCATGTATCATCTTGTTTAGTCTGTTATGGACCCCTTCAGACGCGCAGCAATTACAGGGTGCATGGAAGCGTAACCTGGATACTGCTATTCAAACATTGACCATTGTGGACAATTACTTTTCAGTAGCCACTTTTCATGTACAGGACAAAAAGTTTATCAATACCTCAGGAGGAACCGCCCTGCAGGAAAATGGTGAGCTAAAAGGGAAAATAGAATTCAATACCGCCGATCGTTCTCAGGTAACAAAAAATTATAC
>JBDLUZ010000093.1:0-7322 GCA_039805045.1 Bacteroidota bacterium
AGAGCTCGTTGTTTTTGAAGATGCAGAATCAGCGCTTAAGGCATTGGAAAAGGAATTGGAAACTGTTCAGCAACAGGCCCTTGCTTTGGCAAAGGCGTTGCACGAAAAGCGGCTTAATGAAATTCCAATGCTTGAAAAGGCTACCATGGCATTACTTGTGCGGGTTGGGATGCCAAATGCACAATTGAAGATTGACCTGAAAACCACAGGGTTGACAGCCGGTGGAACTGAAGAAGTGGTGTTTTTGTTTGATGCCAACCGCAGTGGTCAATTTGAACCCCTCCATAAAGTTGCCAGCGGAGGTGAATTGAGCAGACTGATGCTTGTGTTGAAATCACTTGTAGCGCATTCCCTGGAAATGCCAACACTCATTTTTGATGAAATTGACAGCGGCATCAGTGGAGAAGCAGCCAGGCAGGTTGGTTTGCTGATGCAGGAGCTTTCGTCCCATCACCAGGTCATAGCCATTACACACCAGCCTCAAATTGCTGCTTTGGCGAGTCAACACCTCTATATCTACAAAACTACCAATGAGGAACAGGTTACAACGCAGATGCGTGAGCTAACAGGTGAAGAGCGGGTTTCGGCTATTGCCAGGATGATGGCAGGTGATAAGCCCAGTGAAGCTGTGTTGGCTACTGCCAGGGAAATGCTGACGCCTCATGTAAAAATAGGCACATCATAACCTGGCTGATAAAGTTTCAATTGCGATTTGGGCATTAAAAGCGAAACGAACTATCTTTGCCCGCAAATCGAAGTTTATGTCTAACCAATTGCTTAAAGGGAAAAAGGGAATCATTTTTGGCGCACTGGATGAAAAATCTATTGCCTGGAAAACAGCACTTGCATGTCATGCTCAAGGCGCTCAATTGGTGCTGACCAATGCTCCCGTTGCATTGAGGATGGGAGAAATCAATAAGCTTGCTGAACAGGTTAATGCACCTGTTATTGGAGCTGATGTGGTTAACATGGATGACCTTAAAAATCTTTTTGAGCAGAGTATGCAGCATTTTGGTGGTGGCGTTGATTTTATCCTGCATTCAATTGGTATGAGTCTCAATGTCCGCAAGGGCAAGCAATACACGGAGATTGATTATGGTTTCAATCAGAAGACACTTGATATTTCCGCAATGTCTCTTCACCGGGTGTTGCGCACGGCATATGAGTTGGACGCGCTTAACGAGTGGGGCAGTGTTGTTGCGCTCACTTACATTGCTGCGCAGCGTGTATTTCCCGATTACAATGAAATGGCTGATGCCAAAGCCCTGTTGGAAAGTGTAACAAGGAGTTTTGGTTACCATTACGGTGTGAAAAAGAAAGTAAGGGTCAATAGCATTTCTCAGTCTCCAACCCGAACAACTGCTGGAAGTGGTGTGAAAGGTTTTGACGGCTTTATGAATTACGCAGAAAAAATGAGTCCACTGGGCAATGCTTCTGGTGAAGACTGTGCCAACTATTGTGTTTCCTTATTTTCAGATATGACACGCATGGTGACCATGCAAAATCTTTTCCACGATGGAGGGTTCTCTTTCACAGGTGTAACTGCAGCCGTGATTGAGCAAATGGAGAAATAAATCAAATGAAATAGCATGAAAAAGTGGAGAACTTATTTGGGGATGGTTGGTGTGGTGACTGGTTCAATGACTTTTGTGCCACAGGTTTACCAGGCTTGGGTAACCCGGTCAGTAGGTGATTTGTCTATTTGGATGATTCTTATCCTCCTGGTCAACGTTTCTATCTGGTTGGTTTATGGCATCACGGGTAAAGACAAACCTATGATTCTGGCTAACCTGATCATCATGGCTTTGTCTCTGGCTATGCTTTATTTCAAGCTGACCTTCTAATAAAAAAACCACCAAATGGTGGTTTTTCATGGGAAAGTTTCAATACTCGTCCTCATTGAAGAAGAAGTCTTCCTGACTGGGATAATCTGGCCAGATATCATCTATGCCTTCATAAATATCCCCCTCATCATCCAGTTCCTGGAGATTTTCTATCACCTCAATGGGGGCTCCGCTCCTGATGCAATAATCGATCAATTCGTCTTTGGTTGCAGGCCAGGGAGCGTCTTCAAGATAAGATGCTAATTCAAGTGTCCAGAACATAGGGCTCTGTTTTATATTTCGGCAAAAGTAATGGTTAATTCCGTAATACCAATTCACAGATATACACAGATTTTTTGTAAAATAATCTCTGACAGCGAATTGTTCTTTGCTAAATTTGGAAAATGTTGGAGGGAAAAGGGATAATCAAGCATTATGGTCCGTTACAGGTATTGAAAAATATCGATCTATCCATTGGTCAGGGAGAGATTGTTAGCATTGTAGGTTCTTCCGGGGCCGGAAAATCAACCTTGTTGCATATTTTGGGCACCCTTGACAAGCCAGATGGGGGAGAGGTCTTTTTTGAGGGGCATCGGATTGATCAGCTGCAGGGAAAGGCACTTGCCAAATTTAGAAACAGGCATACTGGATTTGTATTCCAGTTTCATCACCTCTTGCCGGAATTTACAGCACTGGAAAATATTTGTATGCCAGGTTGGATAGCTGGTTCATCAAACCGGGAATTGGAGAAAAGGGCTAATTTATTGATGGATATGCTAGGGATTGGAGCCAAGGCTGAGGATAAACCAGGTACTTTATCTGGTGGCGAGCAACAGCGGGTTGCTGTTGCCCGGGCACTGATAAATAAACCTGCCATTGTTTTTGCCGATGAACCAACAGGTAATCTTGATTCCGCCAATGCCAATGCATTGCACAATTTGTTTTGTTCCCTCAGAGACGAACTGGGTCAGACATTCGTGATTGTAACGCATAACGAAGAGCTTTCAGCCATGAGTAACAGGGTATTACAGCTTAAAGATGGCAGCTGGATATCCTGACCGCATTAGGAAAGTCTGGGTTTCCAGGGAGTTTCAGAAACGTTGAGCCACTTGGCTGCTGCCCTGCCCAGCGTAAAGAGGTAGTCACTTAGTCTGTTGATGTATTTGACCATCTGGTTTTCTGTATTGTCACTTGTCTGTAGCAGCGCAACAATCAACCGCTCTGTTCTTCTGCATACACACCTGGCTATATGAATTTGTGAAACAACAGGGTGTCCGCCTGGGAGTATGAAGAACTTCAATGGTTCGAGTGATTCATCCATCCTGTCCATTTCATTTTCCAATAATGCAATATCGGCTTCCTTGAGGTCAGGTATTTTGAGACTGGTTTCTTTGTTGGGATCGCATGCAAGTGCTGAACCGATCGTGAAAAGCCTATCTTGTATTTCGCCGAGTATATGTCTGGAATGCTCATCTGTTAACAGGTCTCTGCACAATCCGATGTGTGCATTCAACTCATCCAGCGTGCCGTAAGCCTCAATACGCTCATGTGATTTAAGCACTTTAGTGCCTCCGATCAATGATGTTGTTCCTTTGTCTCCCGTCTTGGTGTAAATTTTCATTGCCATAACCACATTTGCTTTTCAAGATAATGTGGAAGTCAGCCAATTGTTCAACAGAAACTCAAATAAATTTTAAACAACGCTGGCAGCATTTTTTACCTTGTCGCTTTCTATCAGGCCATCCCGCAGCCTTATCACTCTTTTGGCGTAATTGGAAATATCTTCTTCATGGGTGACGAGCACTACAGTATTGCCATCATCATGAATTTTTGCAAAGATATTCATGATTTCATATGATGTTTTGGTGTCTAGGTTTCCGGTTGGTTCATCAGCAAGGATGATAGACGGATTGTTTACTAGCGCTCTGGCTATTGCAACACGCTGGCACTGTCCGCCAGAAAGTTCATTGGGTTTGTGGTGGCTTCTGTCTAGCAGGTCCACCTTGCGTAACACTTCATGTGCCATTTCAAGCCTTTGTTTTTTACCTATGCCGGCATAAACCAAGGGAAGCGCCACATTTTCGAGTGCTGTGAGCCTCGGTAGCAGGTTGAATTGCTGGAATACAAAACCTATTTCCTTGTTTCGAATGTCTGCAAGGTCATTGTCAGGCATGATACTCACATCATGACCATTGAGGATGTATTTTCCCATACTTGGGGAGTCGAGGCAGCCAAGTATATTCATGAGGGTACTTTTTCCAGAACCTGACGGACCCATCAGGGCTACATATTCATTTCTGAGGATATCCAGTGTGATTCCTTTTAAAACCTGAAGCTCCTGCTTGCCCATGAAATAACTTTTCCTGATCTCTTCAAGGTGTATAACGGAGTCTTGCATGCGTTTATTTTTTGATGACTTTTGGTACAGTAAAAAATTGACCAGCGGGAGCAGGTGCATTTGAAAGTGCCAGAGTGGGGGATACCGAACCTTTTATTTCATCATTCCGGAGCCTGTTCTCTTCGCCGCTTATATGGGTTAAAGGTTCAACACCGGTAGTGTCAAGCTCATTGAGTTTTTCCACAAAGCCAATCATTTGCTGTAAATCAGCCTGTATTCCGGCTAATTCCTGATCGGTAAATTCCAGCCTGGCCAATGCAGCCAGTTTGAGTGTCATTTCCCTGTTCAGTTCCATATTAGTCTGTTAATTGCAAATTTAATCATTATCCGGGCATATTAGCCGAATACTTGATGAGCGGAAATGAGATGGGATGGTGTGGTTGAAGGAATATACATTCATTATATTTGCGGCATGAACAGTGAAAAAGCAATTGTCATGAGTGGGATTCGTCCTACAGGTTACCTGCATTTGGGCAATTATTTTGGTGCGATGCGCAATTATGTAAAATTGCAGGAGTCTTATACCTGCTATTTCATGGTTGCCGACCTGCATGCACTTACTACCCATCCGGATACGAAAGAATTGAAAGAGAATGTGCATCGGGTAATTGCAGAAAACATAGCCTGTGGTATTGATCCTGAAAAGGCAGCTCTGTATTGCCAGAGCCATATCAGGGAAACATCGGAGCTTTACCTTTACCTCAATATGCTTGCCTACCTCGGTGAGCTGGAAAAGACAACCACTTTCAAAGACAAAGCCAGGCTGCAGCCGGATAATATCAATGCTGGACTGCTTACCTATCCTGTTTTGCAAGCAGCCGATATAATCCTGCACAGGGCCACTTGGGTGCCTGTTGGAAAGGACCAGGAACAGCACCTGGAGATGTCTAGGAATTTTGTAAAGCGGTTTAACCACCGGTACGGAGAAATTTTTCCAGAGCCGATGGCCTATAATTTCGGGGAAGACCTTGTTAAAGTACCCAGCCTTGATGGAACAGGGAAAATGAGTAAGAGTGAAAACCAGCTTGCCACCCTTTACCTGGCTGATTCTGACGAACTGATCAGGAAAAAAGTCATGAAAGCCAAGACTGATGCGGGTCCTGCTGCACCCGATACCCCCAAGCCGGATTATATTGAAAACATTTTTCAGCTGATGCGGCTGGTGAGTAATCCTGATGCCATTCGGTTTTTTGAAGAGGCGTATCAGCATTGTACGATCAGGTATGGTGACCTGAAAAAGCAGCTGGCAGAAGATATGGTTACCTTTATCAGTCCGATCCGTGAAAAAGCGGAAACCATCCGGAATGATAAAAAGTACCTGAATGATGTCATGTCTATGGGTGCTGAAAAGGCCAGCAAGAGTGCTGTTGCCACCATGGAATTGGTAAGAGAGGCAATGGGTTTGGTATATTCAAAATGAATCTGTACTTTGGTTGCCCTCGGTTAACCATATCTGAATAAAATAGTATGTCCAAAGCAAGAAAACCAAAACATGTAGCCATTGCCGGTAATATCGGTGCGGGCAAGACAACCTTAACAGAAATGCTGAGTAAGCATTATCGCTGGATTCCACAGTTTGAGGATGTGGACCAGAACCCATATCTCTATGATTTTTATGAAGATATGCCACGCTGGAGTTTTAACCTGCAGATCTATTTCCTGAACAGCAGGTTGAATCAGCTTATCGAAATTAGTAAAGGAACTGAAACCGTTATACAAGATCGAACAATCTACGAAGATGCTTACATCTTCGCTCCCAACCTCCACGAAATGGGGCTGATGAGTAAACGAGACTTTGACAACTATTTTGATTTTTTCCAGAACCTTAGGCAGATGGTAAAACCACCTGATCTGATGATATACCTCCAGGCTTCTGTTCCTACGTTGGTAGGACAAATTCAAAAGCGCGGTAGGGATTATGAAGAGAATATCCGCTTAGACTACCTGAAGCGCTTGAATGATTACTATACCAAATGGGTTGAAGGTTATAAGGAAGGGCCATTGCTTGTGATCAATGTTGACAAGACCAAGTTTGTTGAAAATGAAGAACACCTTGGTGAAATCATTGCCAAAATTGATGCAGAACTATACGGTTTGTTCTGAACTGGCTTTTCAGTCCACGAAAACTTCAAAACTCTCAAACCCTGGTGTTGGTTGAATGATAGCAGCAGTTTCGAGTAATTTCCAAACTGCTGCCCTGCCTGCTGAACCAAGCGCAAGTGAGTAGTTATTTACATACAATGCAATGTGTTTCCTCATGACTTCCTCAGACATTTCCTGAGCATTTTCCTTCACAAATGGCGAAAGTTCATGGGCGTTTTCCCAAGCGTATTCCAGGCTTTTACGGATCACCCTGTTGATCTTATGCAACAGGGGAACAGCATAACTCCTCCGGGCCAGAATACCGCCTAGTGGTATGGGTAAACCTGTTTTCAATTCCCACAAATCACCCAGTTCTGCGAGTTGATTCAACCCTTTTTCGGTATAGGTAAACCGGTTTTCATGGATGATGACGCCAGCATCTACTTTGCCGGATATAATGGCATCTTCAATTTCATGAAATGGGATGAAAACTTTGTTGCGGATTTCAGGAAATGCCATTGAAAACAACAGGTGAGCAGTTGTGTTTATCCCCGGAAGGGCAACTGTATGAACGGTTGGATTCAGGTCTGCTGCATTATTCATATTTTTTGCCACCAGCAATGGTCCAACTCCTTGCCCCAGTGCGCCCCCAGCATCCAGGAGGCGGTAATGGTAAATGAGCCTCGGAACGGCGCCATAACTCACTTTGGTGATGTCCAGTTCACCACTCCTGGCGAGCATATTGAGGGTTTCAACATCTTCAAGCCGGGGGGTAAATTTCAGACCTTCAGTATCAATTTTTCCATGTAGGAGTGCATCAAAAATAAAGGTATCATTCGGGCAGGGCGATAATCCGATTGTCAGGTTCATGGTTGTTCATTGAGTTGGGTTAGAAGATTTTTGCACGCATTTACGGCAGCCTCCATGGCTTCGGCTATCCGCCAGTAGTCCTTGTTTCTTTCTCCTGCCAGATTGGAAATGCCACGGATTTGGATAAATGGTATCCGTGCGGATAAGCC
>JBDLUZ010000094.1:0-7295 GCA_039805045.1 Bacteroidota bacterium
AAAAATGCCTATTGACTTTTTTATAATTTGACAACCACCAATGATCTGACACCTGAACCAATCTTCACTTTCACATAATAACTCCCTGCTGGAAAATTATGGCCAAAAACATATTGTGAGTAAATATCCCCTTTGGTGGAATACATCCACAACCCTTGGGCATTGTACACATCGATGTAAACTGTATAAGGGCCATGTATTCTGCTGACCTGTAATTTGAAATAGTTGGTGGTTGGATTGGGCCAAATGCTCACCTTGAACCTCGGATTATAATAGTCGTTTGTGCTTTCTGCAAGGATGAGTGATTTGGTTGACATACAGCCATTGTAGTCTCTGATATTGAAGGTATAGTTTCCAGCTGTCAAATTGCTGAAGACAGGGTCTGCTTGATAGGCGCCCCCATTCACATTATAGCTATACGGAATGGTTCCTCCTGCAGCAGAAACGGTTACTGAAGTACTGCCACCCGCTGTGGTAATGCTGCCTGCTGTAATTGAGGCAGAAACGGCTTGTGGTTGTGTGAGTGTTACAGTAACGGAATCTCTGTTTCCTCCGGCATCACTTACAAAATAAACATGTTTGCCCGCTCCTGCTTTGAAAACGCCAGTACCGGTATAAGGACTGGTACCTCCTGTTGCTGAAACGGTAACCGATGTTGTTTCGCCAAAGCAATTGATGGTTCCACTGTTAGCTGATAAGACCATTGCTGTAGGCCTGACCGTATTAGCAGAGACATATTCTATGATGCCGGCATCAGGATTTCCATTGATGGGCTGTCCTTTAAAATCGAGATTCAATCCCACTGGCACCCCGAAATTAATCGCTCTTGAACTACTCAATGGGTCAAGGTTCCATGACCCTGGATCGCCGGAAACACTGGAGAAAAGACTCAACGTGCCATCCAGCAACTCCGAACTGTTCAGCGTGATTCCGAGTGTGCCAGAACTCATCCGGTAAATGTTGTTGGTATGGATCATCTGGCCGCTGTTGAACTTGCTGCTGGCCAGATTTACCCCTGATGATAACCAGAAGATATTGTTTTTCAACACCACCAAACCGGCATTACCGGTACCAGCCATCCAAAAAAGACTTCCGGGCTTGGTGTATTGCTTCACAGTTTCTATGATGACATTATTATAGTATTGAAGGTTTTTGACGGATACAGTAAAGGTTGATCCATTTTGGTACACCCCAATGATGCCGCAGTTGATGACTTTATTGTAGGCAATCAGGTTGTTTTCCGCCACCCCACCAGTGCTGCTCCCAATTTCCAGAAAACCATTGCAGTTGATGGCCGTGTTGTAGATGACCTGATTGTTGTTCATGGCAGCGCCAAAGAATTCAACAGCACCACCATCAAAACCATAGTCGTAACTGGATGCCCAGCATTCTTCAAAACGGTTTTTGGATATGATGTTGTTTGAACTGCCAACAACCATTGGGTTGGCACCATAATCATCATCCGGGTTAATACTGGTAGGGGTGTTCCGTACCATGCGCAGGTTATGCATGTAGTTTCCGGTTATGGTGGTGTAATTGGAACCGGTAGTAACCGATATGCCTACGCCCACCAGTGAAATGTCGCAATTACTGATGGTGCAATAGGGTGAATTTGCAATATTGATTGCGTAACTCACTTTTGCTTGTACCGCATGGTCTGTGGTGCTGATGGATCGGTCCGTGATTTTCAACCCATCAATGACTATATACTGTTTATTGCTGATGCTGATGATATCGGATATGGAATTGTTCATTTCGGGTAATTCACCTGTTCCATAGCTGGTGTACACAATGGGCTTACCTGCTGCTCCAGACCGCTGAATGCTGAATCTGCCTGAATATTGTTGCCCCTTTTTGAAGAATACAGTATCCCCAGGATTCAGGAGGGCGGTTCCTGCATTCATCTGACTGATTGTTTTCCAAGGATTGGCCAGTGTACCGTTAGTCGTTGCTGAAGTGGAAGAGGGGTCAACGTAATAGTTGGTTGCTGAAGCATCTGAAGGCGGAATTGCCCCTGATGCCAAGCATAGAAAGGCTGATTTGATGATAAAGTTTTTCATGTCATACAGGATTTGAATTAACAAAAAAGTTTGCTACCAAGATTGAAATTAACCTTGTTAATCAAAGGATTTTGCTAAAAGTCACCTTCCGGAATTTATTTCGAAAATGTTTATACCATATCGGGTATCAAGCCTGACAGGTCCTTATAAAATATACCCCATCGGGATGCATATGAATATCTCCATCTTCGTCAGGCAACAACGAAAAATGCTCAAACTGACCCAGATTACCCTGGCATTGAAGTCTGGGGTCGGCTTGCGCTTTATCCGCGATTTGGAGCAAGGAAAAAAAACCTTGCGTTTGGATAAGGTAAACCAGGTATTGCTATTTTTTGGATACCAAGCAGGGCCGGTAAAGTTGGAAGATAAAGAACCACCTGAAAGTTGGTGAATTACCAATTTAATTAGGTATAAATATCAGATTATCAATGGAGTACGGAATTTGGTTTTAGACAAAAATCGACTTATTCAACTTTGGGTTTACTGTCGCGTAACCTATTTTTCCACCTATTTCATCACCTATTACCCCACATCTTATTAATAAATAAACGAATTTCAACTTATACATTATGCAGTGGTACCACCCAATATATTCGCCTATTGGCACCGCTGATTTATGAAACAGCACCCTAAAACTCAAAACCCATGGATATCCATGGGTTTTGTTTTGTCAACGCATTACAACGGAACTATCTTTGCAGCCTAAATCTGATTGCATGAAAAAGTACGCGGTGCTGTTCATATCCCTGATTTTTCTTTTTTTAGCAGAGTTTTCCCTTGCCCAATTTAATCCAACATCCCCTTTGCCACAAGATGGCAAACTGGTCAAGGGCAAGTTAGGGAACGGACTGACCTATTATATCCGTGAAAACAAGAAGCCGGAAAAGAAATTGGAATTGCGACTGGTGGTGAAAGTGGGATCTATCATGGAGGATGATGACCAGCAGGGTTTGGCACACTTTGCGGAGCATATGGCCTTCAATGGTACCCAAAATTTCAAAAAGAATGATATCGTTTCTTACCTGCAGGGTATTGGTGTTGAATTCGGTAACGACCTGAATGCCTATACCGGTTTTGATGAAACGGTTTATATCCTGCCCATTCCTGCTGATCAACCAGACAACTTGGAAAAGGGATTCCAGATCCTGGAAGACTGGGCACATCAGGTTTCATACAACACAGAAGATATCAACAGCGAACGTGGAGTCATCCTCGAAGAAAGCCGATTGGGAAAAAGCGGTGAGGAAAGGATGTTCAAAAAGGTTTACCCAGCCTTGTTTAAGGGTTCAAAGTATGCACAACGCTTACCTATTGGCAACGACAGCATCATCAAAAATTTTCAACCTGATGCCATCAGGCGTTTTTACAGCGATTGGTATCGCCCTGAACTGATGGCTGTAGTGGTTGTAGGAGATCTGCCTGTTGACCGTGCCAAAGGGCTTATTGAAAAGCATTTTTCCGGACTGAAATCACCAGCACAACCCAGAGCAAGAGATTATGCTGTCGTTCCACCTTATGCAGACAATACAGCCATGGTAGTAACTGATAAAGAAGCTACAGGCTTTGAGTTTGCAATCAATTATCCTGCAGTGTCTTACCAAAAGGCCACTACAGCAGGTGAATACCGCAAGGAATTGATCCATAACCTCTATACCTCCATGTTAGGCAGCCGTCTCCGGGAACTCACACAGCAGGAGAATCCGCCATTCGTATATGCCTATGCCGGTTTCGGCGGCTATGCCCGAAACTACCAGTCTTTCACCATCCAGGGTGGAACCGGTACCAATGACGTCAAGAAAGGTATTGATGCAGCACTCACGGCAGTGGAAAGTGTCAAGCGCTTTGGCTTTACTGCAGCTGAACTGGAAAGGGCCAAAAAGAATATCTTGAGCAGCTATGAACGCAGCTGGAACAACAGGGACAAAACAGAATCTGCGCAATATGCTGATGAATACATCAGGAATTTTACCGAAGGGGAGTCCATTCCCGGTATTGACACGGAATTTGAAATGGTCAAAACCATGTTGCCGGGTATTGCCATTGGGGAAGTCAATGCTGTTACAGATATTTTCAAGAACGAAAAAAACAGGTTCACCTACGTGATGGGTCCGGAAGGAAACGCCAACCTGCCTGCCACCCCGGCGATACTGGCTATGCTGGACAGCAAAGCTACTGACCCCAACATCAAACCCTATGAGGAAAAAGCGGTAGCGGCCAGTTTGCTTAATACCATGCCCAAAGCAGGAAAAGTTGTTTCCAAATCTGCCAACACTGTTTTGGGTACCACCGAGTTGGTTTTATCCAATGGCATAAAGGTTTCCCTGAAAGCAACCGATTTCAAAAATGACCAGATTCTCTTTGCCGCTTCCAAGCCCGGTGGTTTGTCCAACTATGGCTTGGCCGACAAATACAACGCTGAAAATGCAGTGGGCATAATCTCCGCCATGGGTGTGGGTGCGTTCAGTCCAACCGACCTCACCAAAGCCCTCGCCGGTAAGGTGAGCTCCTTGAGGCCTACCATCAGCAATTACACCTCCGGTTTTTCTGGCTCCAGCAGCAAAAAGGACCTGGAAGTACTTTTCCAGCTCCTTAACCTCTATGTTAGGGAACCCAGAAAAGACAGCGGACTCTATAATGCTGTTATCCAGCGCGGTAAGGCACAGGTTGCCATGTTGGGCGCCAATCCACAAGTGGCATTCATTGATACGCTGACCAAGGTATTGTACAGCAACAATTGGGTAAGGCAGTGGTAAGAGGTTGTTCAACAGGCTGATGAGCAGGTGTGGTTTCTCTCCAAATACTTTTTTGAAACCCAGATCTGATTTGGTGTCGATGAAGTTCTTCATCTCTCAAAAGTCCTACGAGCATAGAATCTTTTCAAAGTAAAATCACCCTGAATTCATGATTTTAAAACAACAATCAATGTTGAAAATATCTTCACTGTCTACTGTTTAGGAAATAAAATTTCAAAGCTATGATGTTACTTTCGTATTCAAAATCAGGTTTATGCGGAGGCTGATTCTGTTTTTATTGATTATTTCAAGTTTTATTTATTTCATTGTCACCAGATCTGATTACCGGGAAGGTGTAATCGTTTTGTCGCACTACCTCTTTGGCAATGGCAGCGACTTGATACTGGAGTCAGATTATTTGCCTCAATCACCTGTGATTCGGAAGCGGTTGAAAACCATGAAAATTGGAGAAAAACGAAGGGTGTCTTTCAAGCAACAGCAGGATTGGCGTTTGTCTTATGCTATCAATGGTTTTGAGCTGACGAAAACATCATCGGGATTTTCGATCCACCAATATATTGCATTTGATACAACAGGTACTGTTTATACAGATGTCAAGACCATCATTGGTAAAGTCAGGATATATGACAACTGGGTGCATATAATTGGGGGAAATTCATTTCATCTGTATTACCTATACGGAAAGTAAATTAACAATCCCTTATTGTGTGAGTTTTAAACCACCCCGTCTTCCGATTCGCTTCGCTCTCGGAATCCACCCCTCCTATCCCTTCGCGTTGCTTCGGGCAGGAGGGGAATTTTTTGAGGATAAAACTACTGGATAATGTTTTATTCACGGTTTAAATCAAAACAGATTCGAGATTTTAGAACTATGAAACAATCGAATTTGAAATGCATGCAAAACTTTCGTCAGTTGCTCAGAAATAAGGGTACCTATGCTGAAGGAAAAATTATGTATTGAATTGGACGGGCAACCACACTTCACCCAATCTGGAAGGTTTAGAGATTTGGAAAAAACAAGCTATTTAGAAAATCAACGAATCTTTGTGTTACGGTTTGAAAACAAACTCGTATTTGAAAACCTGGAATTTGTTTTAAATACAATTCAAAACAAGTTTAAAAAAATTTCAACTTCCCCTCCTGCCGTGAGCGAAGCGAACGGATAGGAGGGGCTCCGAATCCCGCGAAGCGGGATGAGTGAGGGGTGGTTAAAAAACTCATGCGTGTGTGTTTTAACCAACTCTACATGCCTGTTTAAATTTTAAACCACTCCGTCCTGCCTACCGCCAGGCAAGCATATCCAAGTGTTCAGGTTTACCAACCGAAGTTTGGAGGGGAGTATTAATATTGTTTTTTGTAGTGCTATTGACGTTAAAGTCATTCCCTCACCACAGGAAAAAGAAGTCTCCCCCAATCCTTTTCGGGATTGAGCATGATGATGTCTACAATCACGGGGATGAGCATTTCGAGGATGCGGCAGCCGTCTTTGACGGTTTTCCTGTTCAACCCGCTTTTATAGGTTGAGCCTCCGTGGATGAGTTGGTTGCGCAGGATGTATAATCTGTTGAGCAGGATTTCTAAGACACCAGATACATTGTTGGCAGACAAGTATTTGATAGCCTCTTCATTGGAATTCTCGAAACTTGTTTTCCAAGATGATATGTCGCCGCGTTGGTAATCCCAGAAGCCCCGGTAGACATATTGGTTGTTGAGCAAAATCCTAATAGCCCCTGAGAATTTTTCCCATAGCAAGTTGAAAATCCGTTGTTCATCATCCGAATCAACCAGCGTTTGTATGAAAATCTTAAATCTCCCCCTTTCGGTTTTAATATTTTCCCCAACACCATCCATGGCATAGCAGGCGTTGAGGGCAATCCAGAGGGTGATGAAATTGAGGTCGTCATCGCCAGACTGTTTTTCTGCGCATTGCAGCCAGCTGATGGAACGGTGCAGCCTGATCCGGATGTCTTCTGGACATTCAGTCCGCTGCCCCAATCTGCGCTTTAAGGTTGAGGATGAAATGGTGGTGTTTGTTGGCATGTATCATAGATTTAACATAAAATAACAAATTACGATTTCACGGAAATCAGCAGCTGAAATTTAAAATACTCGGCTTACACCTCTTACACTAAACCAAAATATCCATTAAATCCTGTTGTTATCGGCTCTCCAATGCTGAATGGATTGCTTGATGGATTTACCAGACAAATTCTCTGCAGCTGCCTTGGATGCCAATGCAGGAAATTCATCATCACTGGCAAAACGCAATGCCACAATTTGTCCGGTCCGCAACCTGCTGTCAAGAGGCTTTCCGGTCAAGATGAAATGACGCAGACTTTCTTCTGCGCGGATGGCCCTGTCTTGCGCTTTCAAGGCATAACCCCTGACCAGCCAGCCCAATATCAACAGAATGAAAAAAACAAGCATCAACAAGGAGGCACTGTAAGCATTTTCAGGAGCTGAGTTGCTATAGTTGATGATG
>JBDLUZ010000095.1:0-7160 GCA_039805045.1 Bacteroidota bacterium
ACTTGGCAGATCCCTGAAACAGATAGCTATGCTAATTAAGATGGAGGTTGGACTGGAAATCGGATTCGCAGAATCAGGAGGATGGGATACCCATATTAATCAGGGAACCATCAATGGTGCCTTCGCAAGAAACCTGAAGGATTTTGGTGATAGCATTGCTGCGTTCTGGACAGACCTGGGAGGTTATCAGGAGGATGTGTCGCTGATGACCATGACTGAATTTGGACGAACTGTTCACCAAAATGGAACAGGCGGAACTGACCACGGACGGGCAAGCTGTCTGTTTGTGCTGGACAACTCCCTTAAAGGTGGAAAAGTATGGAATCAAATGGGAGGCCTGTCTAAAGAAGAACTGGAAGATGGCCGCGACCTTCCCGTTACCACTGATTTTCGTTCCGTATTCAGTGCTGTTGCTGCACACAGGCTTCAAATATCTGATAAAGAGAAACTATTTCCGGGATGGAAAGGTGAAAACATTTTCTGAACCAAATTGTCTGTAAATCAAAAGGCCCTCTCAATTCTGAAAGGGCCTTTTAGATCGTGTATTTTCAACTTATTTTCTGAGATCAAACCTATCAAGGTTCATTACTTTAGTCCATGCAATAACAAAATCTTTCACAAATTTTTCCTTTGCATCTAAACTGGCATATACCTCAGCAAGTGCACGCAATTCTGAATTAGATCCGAAAATCAAATCTGCTCTGGAAGCTGTCCATTTTACTGCTCCGGTTTTCCTATCCTTGATTTCAAATAATTCATTCTTCTCATCTTTCGGCTTCCATTCGTATTGCATATCAAGTAAGCTTACAAAAAATGCATTACTCAATTGTTCTTTTTTATCAGTAAGAATCCCTACAGATGACTGATCAAAGTTTGCACCAATTGAACGCATTCCACCCACCAGAACAGTCATTTCAGGAGCTGTTAGTGTAAGCAACTGCGCTTTATCAACCAAAAGTTGTTCTGTTGAAATTGTATACTGTTTTTTGAGGTAGTTACGGAAACCATCTGCCATAGGTTCCAATAAGTTGATTGATTCAATATCTGTCTGCTCTTGAAAGGCATCCATCCTTCCTGGCATGAAAGGCACTTTTACTGTTAAGCCTGCATTCTTAGCTGCCTGTTCAACACCCACAGATCCTGCAAGTACTATAAGATCTGCTATGGATACTTTCTTTATGCTGCTGGTTAGGTTGAAATCTTTCTGAACCTTTTCCAATGCAGACAAAACCTTATTGAGTTGCACCGGATTATTGACTTCCCAGTTACGCTGAGGAAGCAAACGAATACGCGCACCATTTGCACCTCCTCTCCTGTCTGAATGACGATAAGTTGAAGCAGAAGCCCAAGCTGTGGTCACCATATCAGTAACGGACAAACCAGAGTTACGAATCTTATTTTTCAGCAGTTCGATATCAGCAGATTCAATCAGTTTGTGATTTACTGCAGGAATAGGATCCTGCCAAATCAGATCTTCCTTTGGTGCTTCTGGTCCAACATAGGTAGATTTTGGTCCCATATCCCTGTGTGTTAGCTTAAACCACGCTTTGGCAAAGGCAAGAGCGAATACCTCAGGATTTTCCATGAATCTTCTGGAAATCTTATCGTATGCAGGATCAAAACGCATGGAAAGATCCGTTGTAAGCATGGTTGGCAATTGCTTTTTCGTTGAATCGAAAGCATCGGGGATGATGGCTTTCCCATTTTTAGCAACCCATTGGTGCGCACCAGCCGGACTCTTCGTTAATTCCCATTCATTGTTGTACAAAATTTTGAGAAACCCAAGACCCCATTTTATGGGTGTGGATGTCCATGTTACTTCCAGACCCGAAGTGATGGCATCTTTACCTACACCGGTTCCGTAACTGCTTTTCCATCCAAGACCCTGCTGCTCTATACCGGCCGCTTCTGGTTCCGGACCAACATGTGAAGCGGGACCTTTACCGTGGGTCTTGCCAAAGGTATGACCACCCGCAATCAAGGCAACTGTTTCTTCGTCGTTCATTCCCATACGCTTAAACGTCTCACGAATATCCTGAGCAGATTCAACAGGATCGGGATTGCCATTACGCCCCTCAGGATTCACATAAATCAAACCCATTTGTACAGCAGCCAGAGGCCTTTCCAGGTTTCCGTCAGCCATACGCCTCTTATCCTCAAGCCATTTCTTCTCTGAGCCCCAGTAAACATCTTTTTCAGGCTCCCAAACATCAATCCTTCCACCAGAAAAACCAAATGTCTTGAAACCCATATTTTCCAAAGCAACATTACCCGTTAGAATCATCAGATCAGCCCAGGATATTTTCTGACCATATTTTTGCTTAATCGGCCAGAGTAATCTCCGGGCTTTGTCGAGATTTGCATTATCAGGCCAAGAATTCTGTGGCGCAAAACGCTGCTGACCTGAACGTGAACCACCTCTGCCGTCTCCGGATCGGTAAGTGCCGGCACTGTGCCACGACATACGGATAAAAAGCGGGCCATAGTTTCCAAAATCGGCAGGCCACCAATCCTTTGATTCAGTAAGAACTTTCTCAATGTCCTTTTTCAAGGCAGGGTAATCAAGGGTCCTGAACTCCTTTATATAATCAAATTCGCTGCCAAGGGGATTTGATTTATCGCCCTGCTGCCTCAAAATGTCGAGGTTAAGCTGATTTGGCCACCAATCCTTATTGGATGTTCCCTTAAGTAATTCCTCTCTCCGCTTTGAAGTTTCTGTCTTTGCAGCATAAGGATTATCTGTTGTATGCTGACCATTAGTGTCAGGCATTAAGATAGTGGAAAGCACCAACAACCATCCACGTTTAATCATTTGTTTAAGCATAAACACAATATTTAATGTTGTTAAATCAACACTGTCCGTTAAACAGCATTTCTAAAGATGTAAAGTTCATACACTCGCGAGTATTGACAATAACAATTCTATATATATTTGCTATAGAAACTATCAATAAGCAATGAATATTCAGCAACTTCAATACGCAGTAGCCATAGACCGATACAAAAGTTTCAGTAAGGCGGCAGAAGCTTGTTTTATTACGCAGGCAACCTTAAGTACAATGATAAAAAAGTTGGAAGCGGAATTGAACATAATCATATTTGACCGCAAAACAAACCCTGTAATAACAACTGAATGCGGCAAAGAAATTGTGAAAGAGGCGCAGAAGGCACTCTTACACATTGAACAAATGAAAAATAAAGCTACAGAATCGAAGGGCCATATTTTGGGTGAAATAAACCTGGGTATCATACCTACCATTGCAGGAAATCTACTCCACCGGATTATCCCTTCTTTGCTTGAAAAATATCCACGACTGAAACTTAATATTCAAGAAAATACGACCAACCATATTATACAAAAACTGAGAAACGGAGAACTTGATGCTGGAGTTGTATCTACACCGCTAAATGAAAAAGATCTTGAAGAAAAAATATTATACTATGAGAAGCTAATGGTGTATGGCTTGACGGTTAAAAAAACGAAATTATTCAAAACACCTAAGGATATTCCTAAAGAAAACATATGGTTACTTGAACAGGATAATTGCTTAACTGATCAGGTCATTAACTTTTGTTCTTTGAACTCAAAAAAGATGAATAGTAACTTATCATTTCAACCCAATTCATTTGAAAGTTTATTGAATATAGTTGACCAAATGAAAGGGTTGACACTTATTCCGGAACTCTATTACCATGATTTATGCATAGAAAAAAAACAAAATGTTCGTGATTTTATGAAACCTTTTCCCGTTCGCGAAATAAGTATAATCTATTATCGCCCATACGCAAAACTCAGGTTAATTGAGGCATTATCGGAACAAATTAATGCAAATATTAGTCCGCTGCTGCAATCAAGTAAACTAAAAAACAGCGATATGCTGATTGCAAATTTTTAAATAATTTCAACCTACCCCACGAAACAAAACAGCATTATCAGGAAGTAAAGATTGCCTGCTGTAATTTGATTTCCACAGAAGTGCCAATGGCTATTTTTGAATTTATGGTAAGTGACCCTTTATGTAACTTTATGATATTTCTACACAAAGGCAGACCTATACCATAACCTTCATACTTGTGTGTATTTGAAGCTCTGAAGAATGGATCAAAAATAAATGGCATTTCAGAATCGGGTATACCGATACCACAATCTTTAACTACAATAAAAACATATTCATCACTGGATGCTAAACTTATAACAACATTTTTATTATTTGAATATTTACAAGCATTGGTTAGTATATTGGTTATGGCAACAATAAGCAATGATTTATTACCATGTATTTTTAGTTTTTTAGGATTATCTGGCAACAAACTCATATCAACCTGTATATGATTATGTGGATTAAGTTTGTTTACTATATTCTTAGCCTCCCATACTAACTCATCCGATCTGAGTATTTCTGTATCAATGATTTTTGTACTATATCCTGTTTCTGCAAGGATTAACAAAGTTCTTGTAATTTCATTTAAACGATCGCTTTGTTCCAAAATATTACTCAAAGAAAACTTATATTCTTCTATGGAGCGATCTTTCATCAGCATAACTTCTGCCTCTCCCATAATGGCAGTAAGTGGCGTTCTAAACTCATGAGAAGCATTGCTGATAAAATTATTCTGAATAGCAAAAGTTGTTTCTAATCTGTTCAACAAATCATTAAAAGTTGATATTAACTGGCTCAATTCCTTATCATGATCCTTTGCCTCAATCCTCAAGTGAATATTCTCTGAACTGATTCGCTTTACTTTTTCAGTAATACTCTTTATTGGCTGAAATATTTTTTTAGAAAAATAGAAAGACAAATACGTACTTATTGTAATAAACAAAAAAACAGAAATAATTATAATATTCCTGATAAATGCAAGATGATGAGATGCAAAATAATTTTTAGCTGAAACAATAACCAAGTACTGATTATTAAATTTTTTGTAGCGAATGCCCGCATAAAATACATTATCTAAATTATCATATCCCACATTATTTCTGAGAATTGATTCCAGAAATGATCTTTGGAATTTTGTAACTCGTGATAATTTTTCTACACTAACACTATCTTCATATTTAATAAAGTATTCCTTTTCCTGCTCAAGTTTTTCAAAATGTTTTTCCCGAATACTCTTAAACGACTCAGCACTTACCCTATCGGAATCAAATTTATACTGAGCTGCAATTGTTGCTCGGGTTTTTAAGCGCTTATAAAAATCTTCAAAAGAATAATTGTATAAGAAAATATAAATACAGCCCCCAAAAAATAAAACAATCAGGAGATTTGAAGAAATAAGTAAGAGCGCTATTTTATTCTGTGATTTCATTCATCTTTCAGTACATACCCCATTCCAACAACGGTACGAATAATTTTGGGTTCATATTTATTATCAATTTTTTTTCTCAAATAATTGATATATACATCAACCACATTAGTTTCGAGATTAAAGTTAATATCCCAGACACTTTCGAGTAAATCCATTCGAGACATAACCCTTCCTTTATTTTTGACAAGTACCATCAGGAGTCTATATTCTGTAGCTGTAAGTGAGATTGAATCACCGTTTCGCTCTACAGATTTTGCATCATCATCAATCACCAAAGAATCAATCCTGAAAATATTTCTTCGGCTTATTTGAGGATGGTGATTGTCATTGTTACTTCTGCGAATAAGGGCATTTATGCGGGCTATTAATTCAACGAACTTAAATGGCTTTACCAGATAATCATCACCGCCAACATTAAGACCCAATGCAATATTATCTGCTGTGTTTAATGCAGTCAGAAAAAGGATTGGTGTTCGGCGCGCTTGACTGCGAATTTCCTTACAAAGTTCAATCCCATTCTTATCAGGTAGCATGATATCAAGCAAAATCAAATCGTAGTAATTTTCCGAAGCCATCTGATGACCAATCTCTCCATTTAATGCTACAGATATGTCAAAATTTTCTTCTGTTAGCCCTTTTTTTATGAAGCTAACTACATTGATTTCATCTTCTATTAATAATATTTTCTTCATTTCATGAGAACAATTTTTCTACTTTCCGAATCAGAAAAATTATTCTTTGCAGTATATACAGCAATATCGTAAAAAATTCTATTTGTGTTACCAATATTATTAATTTGTGAATGCAGATTTTTTTCTCTTATAAACAAACTTAACAATAGCGTAAATAATCAAAGCAGAAAGTACGCCTGTAAGAAAATCTGTCATGGGAACCATTACAGCTGTGTAAATCATCATCGAAAATTCAAATTTACCATGCTTCTTGATTTCACTAATTTCAGCTGGCTTGATCATATTTGAAGCAACCCAAACCAATATCCCTCCAATACATGCCATTGGTACAAGCTCAAGATATTGCGCCAGATAAAATGCTAGGATAAGTTTCAAAACAGATTTGAAATAGCCAGCAAGTGGTGTTTTGGCCCCTGCCTTGATACTTGTAGCAGTTCGTGCCAATGCACCTGTACATGGAAAGCCTTGTATCAGGGGGGTAACAATCTGGACCAAACCTTGCCCGAAAAATTCTTTATCGGGATTAAAAGGTGTCCTTGTATTATTTGCCATTCTGTCTGCCATGGAAGAACACAAAACACTTTCTACACCTGATACAAAAACTATTGCAGCAACATAATAAAAGAGGTCAAAAATTACATCTCCATTGAGATCTGGTAAAAATGGCAACTGAAGCTTAAAAAAATTATTGGGGATAGATCCGTAAAGGTCTTTAACAATGGTAATATTTTGATCCTGGAGAAATACAGCTGAAATAAATGTTACTGAGCCCATAGCAATTACGGGTCCTGGGATAAATATAGAGATCTTTAAAAGGTATTTGGAAAGTACAAATGTCAGAATACCAAGTAAAACAGACCATATATTGATGATGTTTAGGTGGTTGAATGCATAAGTAAGGTTATGAATCAGGCCACCCTTAATATCTTCATCCTGACCAAGGAAATCGCTGAAATTTTCAACGCCAAGGATATCCTCAAAATTTGTTAGGCCAATGGAAATCGCAATACCTACAGTAAATCCAACTATAATTGAGTTGGGTACAAGTTTAGCATATTTACCAATACCAAAAATACCCATAATAATAAGTATTACACCCGATATAATTGAAACAAGTACCAGAAAACCATGCGCCTGTTCAAACTGACCACCATTTGC
>JBDLUZ010000096.1:0-7139 GCA_039805045.1 Bacteroidota bacterium
GCATACACTTGAACTGAGGATCTCACCAACTACCAATCCCAAAAGCAAAGGTAATGCCTGCAGGATATTGCATTTTTTGGTGAATCAGTAAGCATTGAAAAAAGCTTCCCCATTGTACGCCTGGTAAAATGGGGAAGCTTATGTTTATTTTTTCCTTTTACTGAAGTAGTAATAAAGACCTATACTTACCATAACAATCTGCATGGCTGCCCAGAACATGGTACTGAAATCTCTTGCAGGTTTTCCGGCAAAATCCATGAAATGGTGCTTATGCAGGAAAGAAAAGCTGTAACCTTCAGCGAGATCATTGTCATCAATCCGAACTGCAAGTTTACCTGTAGCCGTTTCAACATAATACCGCTCATTGTGATTGGTTGTATACTGTATTTTCCAAACTGGTAATCGTTTGTTTACAAAACCATATTCCCCTTCGAAGAAAGTGATGGGTTTTGTGTGAAGGGACTGGCCTTCTTCACTGTCTCTGAAGTGATCAGCCAGGTATTGGGCATACTTTGACTCTCCGTTTGGAAAATTCTGTCCGCTCACATCATGGAAATACAATGTAACAGGCATACTTGTTTTTTTATCCTTACTCCATTGCGGCTTATTGTCTGAGGTCTTTTTCTGTTGTTCTTCCGGCTTAATGAACCTCCAGTAAATACTGTCATGTATTTTTACAACGGAAAGATTGGAGATCTTTATATCAGGATTATTAAAAACCTGATTCATGGCAAACTGAAGTTGCGCTGTACCAATCATTTGGTTGTTATAATAATCATAACGGCTGTCTGGTTCTGTCTTCTCAATAGCATGAAAGGCGCCACTGAATGAAAACATCAGGGTAAAAAGGGCAGCAGTTATGGATACCCACCTGTGAATGTATCGTGGTCTGATTCGCTTGTTTCCATTGGGTTTGATGTGCTTTGTTGTAAAGAAGAGGTAAATGCCAAAAAGGGCAGTCAACATTGTCAAAGACAATAATAGCGTCATGACATACAGCTTCATATTCCCCAATGAATCAGCCCAGTCCCAGGTATGGAAGAACGAGAATATGGCATCAAAGGTTGCTCTCTTGTCATCCACGGCATATACAAAACGGTCTTGGATTGTTTCAACATAAACACGGATACCATCTTCCCGTTTAAATGAGACTTTGTAAACGGGCAGAATTTTATTTACTTCTCCATATTCGGCATCAAAGGCATTTACTTTTTCTACATCTATAACTGCTGAACCGCTGGTTTCATCGAAAACGGTTTTGGTAGCGGCTTCACAACAATCATGAAGAGGTACATTTGCCACAGGAAGAAATGAAACGTTTTCATATTTGTCCTGTCCATCCAGAAATTGTCTGGCTAGATAGCGTGCATACAATTCATCTCCCTTTGCCAGCATTTTGCCATCTATGCAACTAAAGTACATGGGTTTTTCGGCCACATCGGGTTGTACCTGATAGAACCAGTTGGTATCGATGTGGATTAGCCTGACATCATGGAAAGAGTCGATTTTATTGATTGTAAGTGCTTCCTTGGGATTCAGTTTTATCCGTGAATAATCAATGGGAACTGCATAGCGTGAAGTGGTTTTTACCTTTGGTCTCAAAGTTGTCATGATCGGATGCATGAAGCCACTGGCTGCCCAAAGAATTACAGGAATGGCAATGAGAAGGCTTATTATGCTATGCCACTGGTATAACTTTTTTTTCATACTGTTCAGTTAATCAAAATTTAAATCCTATGCCAAGCGTAATTTCCCTTGGTGTTCCAATGTTGTAGGAGTAAGATGCATTGCCGCTTGCGGTCGACTTTGTAGCAGAGGTACTGTAGTATGCATCGCTAAGGTTTATTGCGTTGATCCAGCAATCAATGAATTTATAGGTATAGCCTACTCTTGCATGAATTAGGTCAAATCCGCCATAGGTGAATAGATTTCGGTCATCCATAAAATATTTACCCTGGTGTTGCCACTCCACACCCAGTCTCAAGCCTTTGATGAATTTCGGTTTGTAGTTTAGTTCAGTATTGAAAATTGACCTGGGTGCTCCACTCATTTCCATGTTGTTGAAGCTTATTCCCCTTACAACATATTCCACAAACTCATGTTTCGCATATGTACCACTGAGTCTGAAGGCAATCTGGTTGTTGGGCTTAAGGTTTATTCCGTATTCTATACCCTTGTGGGTTGTTTTGCCGGAGTTCTGATTGACATTTGTTCCATCTGTTTGTCTTACAGATACAATCTCATTGCTGCCATCCAGCTGATAGAGGCTCCAGTCTGCATAGATTTTATTTTTCAAGAGTGTAATCCATCCACCAATTTCATAGTTCACAAAGGTTTGTGGTTTCAGATAGGGTGTTTTTACACTGTTGAATAGTTCATTGAGCTGCGGTGGAACATATCCTTCACTGTAGTTGGCATAAAATCCGATTTTCCTGTAGTTGTAGGTCAATCCGATTTTAGGAGTTACCCTTGAAAATGATTGGGTAGAGGAAGGGCCACCCGATGTAGCTGTGGGTGGTAAATCATTGTTGAATCCATATTTGTAATTATCGTATCTCAAGGAAACCACTGTGCGAATATTTTTCAAAGGAGTGAATTCATAGTTTGCATAGAATGCGGTATTCTGAATTTTTGTTTTGTAGCTGTTAAGCAAGGAGTCCTTATTCGGACTCGTGTAATTGATGAACTTTCCTGTTGGTGATGCTCTGTTGATCCAAATGAATTTGGCATAATAGCTTTGGGGGCTGTTATCCAATGTGCCGCCAACAATGATTTTACTGTTCAACCATTTGAACTTTTCTTCATGTTGAACAAATAGCGCTTTGGAAGAAAATGCATTGTCATTTATTTGACCTCTGTAAAGCAATGTATTACTGGTGCTTCCTACAAGATATGAGGGATTCTGACCAATTGAATTGTCTCGGTAAACAAAATTGATATTGGTCATGGATTGGTCATTGTGTTTGATTTCAAGACCTGACCGATAACGCAAGGAGTAAACAGACCTATAGGTGAATGTATGGAAAGTTGAGAAATCCTTTTTTGCAAACTTGATGCTATCCAATCCGCCAGTCATGTCACTGTAGTAATCAACCCAAGCAAGGGAATTGATCCATTGTATTTTTTTCGAGAAGCTATACACCCCTTTAATGTTGAGTGCTTTTTTGCTGAAGTTGCTGTACTCCAGCTGTCCGTTTTTGCGATCTGCATAGTATCCATTGATCAATAATCCAAGTTTACCAATCTTAATACCATATTGAGCTTCAGCTCTTTTATAGCCATTGTTGTTGAACTGATAGTTGACGAATCCGCCTTGTTTTTCGGGGGGCATTTGTGTGATGAGGTTAACAACGCCGCCAATAGCTTCTGCGCCATACAATGAAGAACTCGGACCTTTTATCACCTCAATTCTTTCAGCCGAAGGGAGGTTGAGTTCGAGCAAAGCATTGTGGTTATATACACCGGTTGTGCGGATTGGTAATCCGTCTTCCAGGTAAAGGAATAAGCTTTTAGTTGTAATGGGTTGTCTGATACTCATCGAGTGTTGTTCGTTACCAAGGTTCGCCATGTATACCCCGCTTACTTTATTCAACAAGATATCCAGGGTTTGCGCTTTTGTTTCCTGTATTTGTTTGCTGGATATAGTCGAAATAGCCACTGGAGCTTCTGTCCTTTTTTGTGCAGTTCTGTTTGCGGTAACAATTACCTGTTCCATGTATTGCGCACTGTCTGATTGGGTTTGCGTTTGTGCATTGATGTGCAGGCAGCAGAATATTGCCGCCAGCAGGGTGGTTAATGATTTCATTGTGTGAGTGTTTGCAGAAATGTATCTGAATAAATAAGAGTGCCTAACCTGTATTCAGGTTACGAGCAATTAGAATGCTGACGAATACTATTTACTAAGCAAACGCAGGAGGATGGAAGATCGATGGACCATGCAAAAGAGTATACCTTGCAGAATAAAAACCGAATAAAGGTTTTGCCTGTTGAATTACATTTGTTATTTCAGGGTAAAATGACTTTGACGATAATACATGAAATTGTGAGCCTGGTTTTTCTGGTGGTGTATCTGTTTCCTTTGTTTCTTTTCCTCCATTCATTTTTTTCATCATCTGGCATTTGCCATTACACATGAGTTTTGGCTTAGCCTTATTGATACAGGCTTGTTTGTATTTTTCCAGGTTGATGAGATAGTCTGCCAAAACCAACGGGCGAGACAATTCATGGGATATGAAAATGCCCATGAGGAATATTGTCAATATGTTTTTTGTAGAAAGCAGTGTTTTGTCTTTTCAATGCAAAAATAACAATAAACTGTTGTGGATACATTCATTTTTCCAACTATCGCATAACTAATTTAAAATCAATTATTTAACATAGGTTACTATTTGATTTTCAAGTCAATATCAAACTTCATTCCTATGACGTGGAAAGTTCGGTTGTAGCTTTTGGCAAAATCCGGTCTGTAGATATAGAATAAATCAACCTTGCTGTTTTTGATCCATTCATACTTCAGTCCGATTGTATTCCGGATATTGTCAATCGGGTACTCTCCTTTCTCAAATGTGAAATAGGGCTCGGAAGAAAAGTACAAATCTGTTTTCTTTGTTATTTTTTTCTTGGCCTGTAGTCTCGTTCTTAAAATCCACTTGGTGTTGTTAGTGACGTCACCATCATCGGCAAAGCGAATGGTGTATTGCACCTGGGGCCTGAAATCAAAGGTCCATTTTTGCTTTTTAACATTGAATTGCCAACCCCATCCAATCCTGCTGGAATTGCCATTCACGGTATTGGCATATCGGTAATCGAAAAATGTTCGTATTCCTTTGGTGAGGGTTTTTCCTATTTCAGGACTCCAGTAATTACCTCTTAATGTGTTGATGTTCCCCTGTCTTCTGGTTTGGTAAGACAAATCTGCATCCCATTTTTTGGGAAGATTCAGGTTGAGTCCAACGCCTGCCCAACCTTCAAGGTCATTTGGATCAGCGCGACTCGTCTGCGACATTGCAATTATTCCCCAAATTGACGCGATTCCAATAAATAATATTCTTATAAGCATGAGTTCTATTAATGGTAATAAACAATGATTTTAGCTGCATCTTTTAATAAGTCAATTTCCTGAATCTCTATGCGATGTATATCAAGGCCAGTGACTTTTTTCAAATCTGCAATCAACTCCAGTTGTCTCTCTTTGTGGATCAGTTCAATTTTTTCGTAATAGATTTGCTGTGCATATTCTCTCTTAACCAGCCAATTACTTTCAAGCAAGACGGTAAAGATTACAATAATACCTGCAATCAGCAGGAGTGTGAGAATATTGCCCTGACTTACCGCCATAATGAGTCCCAGGGCAATGACGATGAATAAATAGGTCATGTCTTTAGCTGAGATGTTTTCAGTCCGGTAACGCAGCATAGAAAAAACTGCAAACAGTCCGAAGGCCGCACCCATCGTCATCTCAACCTGATTAAGCAGAAAAGTTATCAGGAAGATGATGATGTTGAAAGAGAAAAAAGTCAGGAATAGATCTGCCTTCCTGTAATGTCTGAAATAGATCAGTTTGATGATGATGAATGCTGTAACTGAGTTCAGCAACAATCGGATAATGAATCCTGAATTGAGTTGATCCGGCAGGTTCAGGTTTCCAATGGAATCCTGTAGGCTTTGTAATAGGGGCATAGTTAATTGGTTTTTTTATTCAGCAGATGCAGATGTGGTTTAAACCTGTTTTTTTTGATGTTGTCATAGAGATGAATGATAGCCAGGCAATATTTGCTGATGGCACCGGGTCTTATCTGGAGATGTTGAATACTACTTTTGAAAGCTGAATGTTGTTTTCTTTCTTTTTTTATTTCTGCAATGACATAATCTTTCAGTTTCACCCTTTCATCTTTGTGCATGAATTCAATACCGGTATCTATTGTTACACGTTCAGGATAATTTTTGTTGACAAGTGTTATTCTGTGATACAATACTGTTGCAGATTCACACAGGTCTGTATTGAGTAATTTTTCATTTTTCCTGGTAGGGGATAACTCAAGTTGTTGCAATGGGTTACCATTGGACTGACCCAGCAACATCCTTGACTTGACAGTAAATCCTTTGTTGTTTTTCACTTTTGTTTCGAGGAAACTGATACCTGTGTCCAGGTATTTTCTGATGCGGATTTTTGTTCTGTTCAGGTATCCAGCATGGTGTGCATCATACAGATGCAAATCTGGTGTATCAAAATAGACTGTTTCATATGCCAGCAACCTTTTGTTCTCAATTTCAAGCACATCATAATCAGGCTTGCATGCGTACAGAATTTGCTCAACAAGCCTGGCAGGGATGATGTATTTCTCATCAAACCTGGTTATTAATTCAGCCCTGGATTTGGTTTCTTCCAGGCTGATTTTTTTGAAAGAAGATAACAGGGGATTTAAGTTATCCATCTGGTCCATGAAATTTTATGCATCATGTCTTGTTTGTTTGGAAGATAGTCATGTAGCGCCTAGCGTCAAAACCGCTTTCACAGGTTTGATTGTTTTAAGGTATTATTTCTTTTTGCAAAGATTTCTTAAAATTGCTTTCTGATTCATTTCTTGTTTGGACTACTTCATGATTAAAAAGTTACAATGAACCTTAAACATCTTTTTGCCGGAATATTTGTGCTCGTGCCATTTGCCTTTGCCGCTTGGGTTTATCCCTCACTTCCTCCTACTATTCCCACTCATTTCAACATGGAAGGGAAGGCCGATGGATGGGGGTCGCGGGATAGTGTATTTATCGGACCGTTAATCTTGGGGTTTGTGAGCATCTTCGTTTATCTCCTTATGGCGAATATCCGTAAAATAGACCCCAAACGCTATGAAGGGGCAGATGACAAGGTGTATGGGCAGTTTGGATTGTTTCTGGTTGCTTTCCTGGCTGTACTCAGTCTTGTCATTACTCTTTCTTCAGTTAATCAAAATATACCCGTTGAACAGCTTGTTTTTGGCATCATGGGTTTTGCTTTCGCGATTATGGGGATATTCATGCCAAGGCTGAAGCAAAATTATATGGCAGGCTTCCGACTGCCCTGGACGCTGGAGGATGAGCAAAATTGGGAGTACACGCACAGTCTCGCTGGCAAGTACTGGTTATATGGTGGATTGCTG
>JBDLUZ010000097.1:0-8840 GCA_039805045.1 Bacteroidota bacterium
CGGATGTGAAAAAGGTAGGCGCCAATGGAAAAAATATATGGAATCATGACAGCCAGTGTAGAAAGTGATATGGCTAGCGTAAAAACAGATACGAGGTCTTTAATGTAATTGAAAAGTAAGAGAAGGGAGGTAATGGCAGTGGTGATGATGATACCCAAGGTTGGCGCTCCGTGTTGGTTAACTTTTTTAAAAACCTGCGGAAAGAGTCCATCCCTTGCTGCTGCCATGGGAATATGTCCCTGAAGCAATGTCCACCCGTTGAGTGCTCCTGCAGTTGCCAGTACTGCAGCTGCAGCAATAAAATACCTGGCTGTGGGTCCCAGGAAAATGGCAGTGGCATCAGCAAATGGCGTGGCAGAGGTGGCGAGTTTATGCTGTCCGAGCAGCGCCAGCACTGCAAATGAGCTCAGCAGGTAAATAACAGACGTGATGATGGTTCCACAAATGGTTGCCTTCCTAACCATGGTCTTGCTGCTACTGATTTTATCACCGGTGATGGTTGCACTTTCAAGACCTAGAAAAGCGAAGAACGTCAGGGTCACCGATGCGGTCAGCGCATCAAAATCCCAAATTAAGGCCAGATTGAGCTGCTCGCAGTTGATGTAAAACAATCCGACAATTCCCACCAGTAAAAGTGGTGCAGTTTTGAGTACTGTCATCAACAGTTGAATGCTGCCAACCAGCTTTATGCCCCTTGTGTTGAGCCAGGTAAAAAGCCAAAGAAAAAACCATCCGCCTGCAACCACAGCAGGAACACTTTTACTTAGCCATGGGAAAAAGACAGATAAGTAACCTAACAATGCCACAACAATGGCCGCATTCGCAAACCAGATGGAAGTCCAATAGCACCAGGCCACAATGAATGCCGGTAAGCGACCCCAGGTAAGCAGGGTATAGGCGTAAGGACCACCTGCAGCATCCGGATAAAATATGGATAACCTGCCAAGCAGAATGGCAAGCAGTAGGGCCCCCAGAAAGGAAAAAACCCAGCCTGCAATGCCGTTTGCGCCAAAGGCCGCCAGAGATGCAGGCAGCAAAAAGATGCCAGACCCGATCATGTTACCCATGACAAGCGACAGACTTTTCCAGAATCCGATGGTTTGATCAAATTGATTTTTCAAATCACTGAAATTGAGATGTGGGTGATCATGATTGCAGCAAGTCTGGGAAGTTGGTTTGAATTACCATACGGGTTGACCTCATTGAATATAAAAAACAATTGGCTATGATCAGAAAAAAAGTGCAAAATGAGGGCTGAAAAATGAATTTCGGGTTTGAAAAAGACAAAATCTGCAGATTCATGCTTGTGTTGAGGGCATGATTGCAGAAAACCTGAAAATTTGTAGTGGCCTCGCCTGGAATCGAACCGGGATCTGGAGCTTCGGAGACTCTTATACTATCCATTGTACTACGAGGCCGGGTCGCAAATTTAGTTGATTTCCTTATATTTAAGGAATTAAAGCTTGTAGTGTGAAAAAACTTACCATTCATTCTCTCTCCGGGATAGCTGCCTTTTGTTCTTGTTTGGCTGCCGTATTCCTGTCCATTTCAGGAAATCATTCCGTAGCCGGTCCGTTCGTTATTGCCTTTTTTCTGTTGCTTGCACTGGCTTTTCAAGGGTATGAACAACTGAAAGGGTATTCTTTTACCATACTGATTTTTGCAGCTGTTTCAACCTCGCTCTATTATCCGCAATATTTTTTAGTATGGGGTGATTTCAAACTATCAGGATTGATCATTCCGCTACTGCAAATCATTATGTTTGGCATGGGTACTGCCATGAGTATCAACGATTTTGCTGCTGTTGTAAAAACACCTAAGGGTGTGGTTATAGGAATCTTTGCCCAGTTTACAATCATGCCTATACTTGGTATGACGTTGGCATCACTAAGCGGATTGCCGCCGGAAATTGCTGCCGGCATCATTCTGGTCGGGTGTTCACCTTCCGGAGTGGCTTCCAATGTGATGTCTTATCTGGCTAAGGCAAACCTTGCGCTTTCCATCACCCTTACTTCCTGCACAACACTGCTTGCACCCTTTGTTACACCGTTGCTGATGAAATACCTGGCCGGTGCTTATATTGAAATTGATGCCACAAAAATGATGTTCGACATCATCAAGATGATTATTTTACCGGTATTCGGTGGTTTGGCTTTCAACAAGATTTTATCTGGAAAAACAGCATGGCTGGATAAACTCATGCCTAAGGTTTCCATGTTGGGTATTGCTTTGATTATTGTGGTCATAACGGCAGCGGGGAGGGATAGTCTGCTTTCGATTGGACCATTACTTATACTGCTGACCCTCACTCACAATGTTTTCGGGTATCTGCTGGGATATGGTTCTGCAAAGTTGTTCAAGATGAATGAAAGTGACGCACGTACTGTAGCCATTGAAGTAGGATTGCAGAATGCAGGACTAGCCTCAGGCATCGCCAAGACCATGGGGAAGATTGCAACAATCGGATTGGCAGCAGGGGTGTTTGGACCGGTGATGAACATCACAGGTTCGATGTTGGCTTCTTACTGGCATAAGCGTTCACCTGATAAAGCATAAATATGAAGTTGCTGCTGGTTGTGGTCTCACTTTTTTCGAGTTTTTTTATACCCTCGGAGCTGGCAAAACGCATTTCGTTGCACCAATCTTCTTCCCAGGTCAGACTCTACCTGCCCGAGGGTTTTAAGTCTGTTGTGGTAGTTGATAGCCTTCCTGGAAGTGCAAGACACCTGGCTGTGAATAACAACGGCGATATTTATGTGAAGGGTCGCAGGGAGTTACCAGGAGGGATGAACTGGGCACTGCGGGATACCAATGGAGATGGACGGGCAGATGTTATAAGAAATTTCGGAACATTTCAGCATGAAGGTCCATACTCCACTGAAATGCGCATCCATAACGGGTATCTCTATACCAGTGCGGAAACATTTGTTTACCGTTACCGTCTTGTGCCGGGTGAACTGGTGCCTTCCGCAGAACCTGAAGTCATTGTGCGGGATGTGGATGGTCCGCGTGAACACGATGGCAAACCCATCGCTTTCGACAAAGAGGGTAATATTTATGTGCCTTTTGGCGGACCATCAGATGCCTGTCAGGAGCAAAATAGGGTGCCTGGTTCTCCTGGCTTGAAACCTTGTCCGCTCTTGGATTCCAATGCGGGCATCTGGAGATTCAGGGCTGATAAACTGAATCAGTTTCGCACCAGAGATGGGGTGCGGGTAGCAACCGGATTGCGTAGCATCGTGGGGATGGAATGGAACACGCGAGACAATACCCTCTACGCTGTAGCACATGGCAGGGATAACCTCAATGCTTCCTGGCCTAATTTTTACAGCGACTGGGACAATGCCATGCTCCCGGCAGAAGGGTTTTATAAACTACCTGTAGGTGCTGACGTTGGCTGGCCTTATTACTATTACGATCAGCAAAAGGGTAAGATCATGCTCAATCCAGAATACGGGGGTGATGGTAAAAAAGTTTGTACAGACACCACAATTGTAAAGCCCGTTTTTGGATTTCCGGGTCATTTTGCACCCAATGACCTTGTTTTTTACAGGGGCAATCAGTTCCCGGAACGTTACAGGCATGGAGCATTTGTTGCGCTCCATGGTTCAACTATCCGGGCACCTTATCCGCAGGCCGGTTATTTCATTGCATTTCTGCCGTTCAAGAACGGTAAATTCCAACCAATGGAGGTTTTTGCTGACGGTTTTGCCGGTCTAGACACCATCGTCAATACCTCCGATGCCGCGCACAGGCCGATGGGATTGGCTGTTGGTCCGGATGGTTCGCTTTTTGTGTCTGATTCGCAGAAAGGGAAAATCTGGAAAATAAGTTACAAAGGCAACAGAACTGCGTTTGGCACCGCTCAGCTCGCAGGCATGAAAAAAAGACAACTCACCGCTACGAATATCAAAACTCCGGATCCGGTTAAAGACAATTTGGATGAGAAACGGGTCATGGCCAGAGGAGAGCAGTTGTATATGCAGTATTGCCGGAGTTGTCATCAGCGTTCAGGTGCAGGTGACGGCAACCGCTATCCTCCGATTGTTCGGTCTGAATGGGTCAGGGGAGACAGCTCTCGGTTGATCAATGTGTTGTTGAAAGGTCTGCAAGGGCCCATCACTGTTTCAGGTAAGGAATACAACAACGTGATGCCTGCATTCCAATTTCTAAATGATCAGGACCTTGCGGAACTGCTTACATATGTCCGCAAGGGCTTCAGTAACTGGCGTTCTGGGATTACACCTGAACAGGTGGCTGTTGAGCGTTTGAAAGGACAATAATCATTTCACATAGATGGGTTTTGTAAGACCGTTCATGTCATACATGACTTGTCCGCCTTTGATGGTGACTTCACATTCCAATCTTTCCTTACCTGGCATGAAGTAACCTGTTTTGTCGTAAAAACCAAACTCACCTTTTCTCATTCTTAAAACAGTGACGTCTGCTTCAGCACCAGGTGAAAGATGTCCCAGCTCGGTTCTGTTGATGACCTGTGCAGGCTTCCAGGTACTGGCATGTATGACGGCGGGTAAAGACATGCCCATCAACATGAATTTTGACATCACATCGATCTGACTTTTCATAGAGGTATTCATGCTCCCGGTATGCAGGTCTGTACTGATGGTATTTGGATAGAGCCCTGCTTTCAGTGCAGGAATTGCCTGGGTAAAATTGAAACTTGCACCTCCGTAGCCCACATCAAAAATGATTCCTCTTTTTTGTGCGGCCAGCACAAAAGGCTTCAGGACACTTGTTTTTTCATCCACAATCGTTTCCCTTGTGCCATCCAGTGCAGCATAAGCATGGGTATAGATATCTCCTGGTCTGAGTTTTTTCATGAAAAGTTCTTCGATGGAAAGGGTTGGTGAGGCACCGCCAAAATCAATGATGACAGGTATTCCGGCCAGTCTGCCCGCTTCTGTGACCCGTTCTGTCGGACGCCAGTCGTGGCCAGAGAAATGTGCCAGTTTGAATCCTACAACGATGTCTTTGTTTTCCATGGCTGTCTTTGCTGTGATGGCAGCGTCCATGTCGTTCACATCTTGTTCGTATTTTCCGCCACGCATGCCTTCACCCACAATATTCATGAATGACAGCACCCTTGTTTTGGAACTACCAATAACGTTTTTTCTGAAAGTTGAAAGGTTTCTCCATCCTGCACCACCACAGTCAACTATTGTAGTCACACCAGCCCTGAACGTAAACCCATCCGGAGGCAATGCGCTGAGTCCGTCACTGAGGTAGTGGTCCTCTTGGGTACCATGGAATACATGTCCGTGGATGTCAATCAGTCCGGGAGTTACAATCAATCCCTTTGCGTTGACAACCTGTTTGGCTTCAGCCGGATTCAATCCAGGCGACACTTTGACGATTTTTCCTGCTTTGATGGCAATGTCAGCTATGGCATCCATATTGTTTTTGGGATCAATGACCCGGCCACCTGTAATCAGGATGTCAAATGCTTTTTCCTGTTGTGCCCAGAGGGTGGCGGAGAAAAAAAAGAGTCCGAGTAATGCGTATATTTTTTTCATGGCTTTGGCGTTCGTTTGATAGTTCTTTTTAAAAATACATAAAAACTGTGTAAATTAAATGCCTATAACAACCACATTATGTTTGCAACATTGCTTATTTCCTTAAATGCATTGTTTTCTTTCCAGCAGCAAGATTCTGCCTCTAATAACTTACTGGTGGGATCATATACCAGAGAAGGTAATCCTGGAATAGAAGTTTTTGAAGCCAATACACATTCCGGCACCGTCCAGGGTCGTTATTCCAGAACGATGCCCAATGCTTCTTTCTTGGCTGTTTCTGCCAGTACCCAATACCTGTTCACAGTATCGGAACAGAGTGGCAACGCGTCTGTTGCTGCTTTCAAGCTCAATAGCAAAGGGGAATACGATTTACTCAACACTGCTGCTGCGAAAGGATCTGGCCCCTGTCATGTGGCCATACGGGAGTCAACCCAAACTGTTTATGCCGCCAATTATGGCAGTGGAAGCCTAAGTGTTTTCAAAACAGAAAATGGCAGGTTGCTGCCCATCGCACAGCATGTTCAGTACGCTGGTTCCAGTATCAACAAGTCGAGGCAACAGGGTCCGCATGCACACCAGGTAGTGGTTTCACCTGATCAGCTCTATTTGTATGTGAACGATCTTGGTACAGACAGGATTTACCAGCATAGGATTTATGCAGACGGACTGGTTAATGAAACGCCGGTTATCATCCCTGTAAAACCGGGCAATGGTCCGCGCCACATGACATTCAATGCCGCTGGCACACATGCCTACCTGTTGAGCGAATTATCGGGAACAGTTGATGTTTTCAGGGTTCAGGATGGACAATTTAAGCTGATTCAAACAGCGGTTTCCGATACGTCTGCTGCTGAAAGCAAGGCGAGTGCCGATATTCATATTTCGCCCAATGGGCGGTGGCTGATCAGTTCCAATAGGATAACCACCGATCAGCTTACAGTATTCGCCATCAATTCAGATGGGACCCTGAAAAAAGCTGGACACCAGCCGGTAGCAAAGATGCCCCGTAATTTCAATTTCGATCCCACCGGTAAAACCGTATGGGTTGGCAGTCAGACTGAAAACCGCATCCAGGTTTTCGCTTTCGATGATGCTACGGGCAAGCTGACTGACCTCAAAAAAGATGTTCAAATCAAAATGCCGGTATGTCTGGTTTTTGTCAAACCACAGATAGAAGTCGATGCCGAATCGCGCATCAAAGAAAATAATATTACACTCATCCCACCAACAGCACCTATAGCCAATTACGTCAAGTATGTGCAGGTTGGCAATACTGTTTATTTGTCGGGACATGGTCCGGATAAACCCGAAGGTGGACAGGTTTTTGGCAAGTTAGGAAAGGATCTGACTGTAGAGCAAGGACAGGCCGCAGCAAGGTTAACAGGTATATCACTGATTTCAACCTTGAAGGGTTATATAGGCGACCTTAATCGCGTGAAGCGCATTGTGAAGGTAGTAGGACTGGTTAACTGCACACCTGAATTCGCACAGCAACCGCAGGTCATGAACGGATGCTCAAACCTCATGGTGGAGGTCTTTGGTGACCGGGGAAGGCATGCCCGAACCCAAACAATATTGCCGTAGAAATTGAAATGATAGTTGAATTAAAATAACCATATGCAACACGAAGAAAGAAGATCAGCCTTCAAAAAGATTTTTGCCACATTGGTGGGTATTACCGGTATTTCCGCCGTTACCAAAGCGCATTCCGCACCCGCAGTAGCGGAAAAAGTATGCCACAATATCGTAACGCAGGATGAAATTCCACTTTTTTCTGGATCTACCACCTTTGGCGGTCTCGTATTTGTAGCAGGGAAGGGGGCACATTTTGAAGGAGATATCAAGGCACATACTGATCATGTGTTGAAAGAACTGGAAAAGGAACTCATCAAGGCAGGATCTTCCATGGATAAGGTCCTGAAAGTGAATGTATACCTTGCTGATTTGAATGATTACAAAGCAATGAATGAAGTGTTCAGGGGAAGATTTGGTCCCAAGCCTCCGGTCCGCACTACTGTTGCCACTTATGGAGGTGTGCCGGGTAATTCACTGGTAGAAATGGATTGTATAGCTATAGCAGGAAATAAATAAAATAATTTTATGAAACGCAGAGATTTAATAAAATACCTTTCAGTAGCTCCAGTTGCCGGTGCAGCTCTTGCCGGGGATATCACCTCACTGCATGCAGCTCCTCAAAGTCTTGCCGGGGCGCCCAAAAAGGATTATTTCAGTGAGTTGGGTGTCAGAACTTTCATCAATGCCGCAGGCACGTATACGGCCATGACGGCCACCCTGATGAGGCCTGCTACGCTGGAGCCCAAATTACCCACGCGGAAGCTGCGGTGGTCACCAGTGGAGCTTTCGCGGCACTTACCCTCGGCATGGCAGGTATACTCACCGGAAAAGATCCTGCCAAAGTGAAAGCCTTGCCAAAACTGGAGGGTACGCACATGAAGACGGAAGTAATTTGTCAAAAAGCACATGCAATCGGATACAACCAGGCCCTCACAAACTGTGGTGTAAAGATGGTCATGGTTGAAACTGTTGAGGAACTGGAAAAAGCCATCAATCCCAATACCGCAGCCATGCATTTCCTCCATGTGCAGTCTGACAGTGGAAAGATCCAGCACGAACAATGGGTGGCCATTGGTAAGAAGTATGGCATCCCCACAACGATAGATATTGCTGCAGATGTGCCTCCGGTAGAGAACCTCTGGAAATTCAACGATATGGGATTTGACTTTGTAGCCATCTCTGGTGGTAAAGCCCTCCGTGGCCCACAAAGCGCAGGTATTTTGATGGGTAAGAAGAACATCGTAGCAGCAGCAAGGCTTTCTATGCCACCCAGAGGTGAAACCATTGGCAGGGGTATGAAAGTGAACAAGGAGGAGATATTGGGTATGATGGTGGCACTAGAAGAGTTTGTGGCCATTGACCACGCTGCAGAGTATAAGGTTTTTCAGCAACGCATAGACAGGATTAAGGCTGCTGTAGAAACTGTTCCTGGAATAACCACCAAAGTAAGTCATCCTGTTTTGGGTAATGTAACACCCACCCTCAATATCACTTGGGACAAGGCTGCTGTTAAAAAGGATGGCAATGAGATGCGTGCTCAGCTGCGTCAGGGTACACCATCCATAGAAGTGGTGGGTGGAAAGGACAACCTGAGTGTAACGGCTTGGTCTCTGCAGGAAGGTGAAGATAAAATCGTAGCCACTAAACTGAAGGAACTATTGGTGTGGGCATCAGCATAAATAAACTATCATGAGGTATAAGTTCATTTTTTCTATTTGCCTTTGTGCACTG
>JBDLUZ010000098.1:0-8111 GCA_039805045.1 Bacteroidota bacterium
AACCCGAGTAGGAAAAGACGAACATCAGAGATAACAGCAGCAACCTTTTTACAAAACACTTTCTCATCAGCTTATGATTCAGGTAAATTAGATACAACATAAACGCTCAGTATGGTTTTATCTTACCCAATAGGGTATTGATGGACACCAAACTTTTGTAACAAAATGATAATCCTATGATTTACAATTAATTATATTATCACTACAAGTCAATCAAAAAGCAACTGATTGGGGTAAATCCAATGCAAAACCCTAGCTTTGTGTGGTGATTTCAGGCCAATACTTAGCCTCCAATTTTCATTTGCGTTACTACAATCAACTCAGCGATATTGGCATTTCAAAAGATTCCTTGGTGGCAGTCCCTCAGACCTTATCAGGATGTACGAGTAAACGCATGATGGTAGGAATATGCTGCGCTTTAGAAATTGCTTAACTTTGCAACACTATGTTAAAAGTTGGCATATTTGGAACGGGACATTTGGGTGCTGTAGATACCATGGAACGTTTCGGACTCAAGCGGTTTGAAGCAATGGAAACCCTGATGGATCTGGTTGATGCTGTTGATGTGATAACGCCTACACAGTTCCACTATCCGGTCTGTGAAATGGCACTCCGGAAAAGCAAACACGTATTTGTAGAAAAACCTTTGGCGAGTGACCTCGATGAAGCCAACCGTTTGATCAAATTGGTACAAGAAGCTAAAGTGAAATTCCAGGTCGGTCACGTTGAACGCTTCAATCCCGCTTTTTTAGCACTGGAAGGCCGGAAATTGGTCCCTATGTTCATTGAAGTTCACCGCCTGGCGCAATTCAATCCACGGGGAACAGAAGTAAGTGTCATCCTTGACTTGATGATCCACGACATTGATATTGTGTTGCACCTGGTTGACAGTGACATTAAAAATATTTCTGCCAGTGGTGTAGCAGTGATGACGGACACCCCGGATATTGCGAATGTTCGGATAGAATTCATGAATGGATGTGTGGCCAATCTAACTTCTTCCAGGATCTCCATGAAGAAAATGCGCAAAATGCGTATTTTTCAGAAAGACGCATACATCGGTATTGATTTTTTGGATAAGAAAACTGAAGTAATCCGGCTTAAAAACGACCAGGAAGCTGATGACATGTTCACCTTTGATTTGATATTGAAACACCAACAGGTACCAAGCAAATCGCAGTTGAAAATCCGGTTATCAGTAAGGTAAACGCCATCAAAGCCGAGCTGACTGCATTCAAAGACGCCATCATAAACAATACGCCAACGGTTGTTTCTGAACAGGATGGATTTATGGCTTTGCAAGTTGCACAGCAAATCCTGACCAAAATAAAACAGAATGGCATCATCAGATCTGCATAGGGCAATCAGAAGGCGATTATGATGATTGGTTTTGCAATTTCCACGATGCAAAGTCAAGGTCTTCCTTGAAAGTGATTTTCAAATTGGATTCTTCGCCTTCAACCAGGGTGACTGTTTTACCCGTGTATTCCAATACAGAAGCTTCGTCCGTAAACTCATCCCTGTAATCCAGCTCAAAGGCCTCTTTGATGATGCCAGCATAGAATGTTTGCGGCGTTTGCACAATACGCAAATCTTCCCTGCCTATAATCTTTGAAGATCCATCTGATGACATTTGCCGCATGCTATCCCTTACCTTGATGACGGGAATGGCAGACCCTGTTTGGGCTGCCGCATCTCCACATCGTTTAATCAGTTGGGGGGAAACTAGGCATCTCACGGCATCATGGATGAAGACAATGGCATCACCTTCCACCTCAGCCAAGCCATTTTTAACCGAATCAAAGCGGGTTGGTCCGCCTGCTTTCAAGTTGATTTGTTTATGGTTGTAACCATAAGTAACCAACATCTCCTGACCTGCATCCAAATGGGATTTGGGGAGTACGATGACTACATCCATATCAGCATAGGTATTGAAGAAAGCATCAACGCTGTACAGCAAGATAGGTTTACCGTGCAATTCAATAAATTGCTTCGGGATTGTGGCACCCATCCGGGTGCCGCTGCCACCGGCTACAATAATTGCAAATCTTTTCAAATCAGCTCTTCTTTGATCTTACTGCCAGAAAATACAGTGGTACACCCAGCAAAGTAATGAACAAACCCCATCCGGCATAATCAGGCTTGTACCAGATTAATGCGATGGCAAAAACCAAACCCATCACTATATAAACAGCTGGCAAAACAGGGTAAAGGAAAGCCTTGTAGGGCCTTACTGCATCAGGACGTTTTTTCCTCAATATAAATATCCCAATAATGGTCAGTACGTAAAAGAGCACCGCAACAAAACTTACCATATCCAACAAATCGCCATATTTCCCACTCAAACACAAAATAGAAGCCAATATACACTGTGCCCACAGTGCCCATTCAGGAACTTGGTTCTTATTCAAAGTTCCTGCTTTTTTGAAAAATAGTCCGTCTTGAGCCATGGTATAATAAACCCTTGCCCCGGCCAGTATCAAACCATTGTTGCAGCCGAAAGTGGAAATCATGATCATCACCGCAATCACATAGGTACCCACATTGCCAAAAATCACATTGGCTGCGGCAACAGCTACCCTATCCTGTTTGGCAAATGCAATATCCTGCAAGGGCATGACACTCATGTACATCAGGTTGGCAGCAACATAGATAACTGTTACGATCAATGTACCCAAAAAAAGACTGAGCCCGATATTGCGATGAGGGTTCCTGATTTCACCAGCGATGAATGTTACATTATTCCAAGAATCGCTGCTGAATATTGAACCAACCATGGCAGCAGCAAATGCTCCCAGCAAGGCTGTACCGGAGATGGGCAACCATTGGGCAATGATTCCCTGGCTGTCATCACCTGCTGCATACTGAACGGCATTGAATCCAGTTGCCCAATTAGCATTCCAGATATCTGCTTTGGCGGCAAGGATGAAACCAAAAATGATCAAACCAAAAAGGGAGGCCAATTTGGTGACTGTAAATACATTTTGGATAATCTTGCCTTGTTTGATTCCTTTGGTGTTGTTGTATGTGAGCAAAATGATCAACACAATGGATACCAACTGTGCAGGATAGATTTTGAAAGCTCCAAGGGAAAAGAGCAGGTTTTTATCGTCCAATTCAAGTACCGTAAAGAAATACCCGGCGAATTTTGAAAAGGCAACACCAACTGCTGCAATTGTTGCCGTCTGAATAACAGCAAAGAAACTCCAGCCATATAAAAAACCCGCAAGCGGATTGAAAGCTTCTTTCAGGTAAACATACTGCCCTCCTGCCTTGGGGAACATGGCACTCAACTCTCCATAGCTCAACGCTGCCGTGAGGGTCATGAATCCGGTAACCAACCACACCATGATTACCCAACCTGCACTGCCCACGTTTCTGGTGATATCTGCGGTAACAATGAAAATGCCACTTCCTATCATCGATCCAGCCACAATCATGGTTGCATCCCAAAGACCCAAACTGGGTTTAAATTCTTTTTGCTCAGACATAAATGAAATTTAATAAAAAATCCCGGTTAATACCGGGATTAAGATAAGCAATTCAAGAGTCTTTTTAACTATTTTCCTGAAGTTTTCTTATAAACTTCATTCAAGCCAGCAACCACATCATTGGTGATGTCGTTTGCAGAATCCTTATAGAAAAGTACGTTTAATGCGCTAGAATAGGAGAAAATATAACTGTATCCATTTTTTTTGTTGTAGTCCACCAGATAAGCGTTGATTTTGGATTTCAACTCCTCCATGGTTTTGGCTCCATCATTGGCAATATTGGCTTCCAGCATACGCTTTTGTTCCTCCAGGTTCTGCATTTTACCCTGGTAAGCGCGTTGAAAATTATCAAATTCAGCCTGTGTTATTGATTCACCTCTTTTTGCAAAAGCAATACGCTCATTCTCAATTTTTTGAAAAGCACCGTTGAGATCACGGTCTGCATTTTCTTTCTTTTTTTCGAACTCCAACATTTTCTCCTTATAAAGGATATACTTTTCCTGAAGGCTGTCGAGGTCAACATATGCTACTTTGAGCACCTGCTGAGAAAGCGAGTCTTGCTTACCTGTGTTTGAAATACCCGCACTATTTCCTTTGAAATGTAAAAAAGCTAAAATGGCAAGGGCTGCAAATAATATTGCATTAATCAGCTTCTGGTTCATTGATTCATTTTTAAAAGTAAAAGAAGGGGCAGTTACCTGCCCCTTTAGATTATTCTTCTTCGTCGAAGCTCATCACTTCTCTTGTAGTCTGCAAGAGTTCATATTCCTCTTTACTTCCTACTATGATATTTTCATAATCCCTGAGACCTGTACCTGCAGGAATATGATGTCCGGTAATTACATTCTCTTTGAGACCAAGCATGTCATCAGATTTGCCCTGAATGGCAGCAGAAGACAATACTTTGGTTGTTTCCTGGAATGATGCAGCTGAGATCCAGCTCTGTGTTCCAAGTGATGCCTTGGTAATACCAAGCAGTACCGGACAAGAAGTAGCTGCATGTGCATCACGGAATTCAACCAATTTTCTGTCGGCCCTTCTCAAGATTGAGTTTTCTTCCCTGATTTCCCTTAAGCTTGCTATCTGTCCAGGCTTCATGGTCTCAGAATCACCTGCTTCTACAACAACTTTTTTGTCATAGATGTGGTCATTTTCCTGGTTGAAATCATAGCGATCTTCAAGATCTCCTTCAAGGAACCTTGTGTCACCTGGATCAAGAATTTCAACTTTGCGCATCATTTGCCTAACGATTACTTCAATGTGTTTATCATTGATTTTTACGCCTTGCAAACGATAAACTTCCTGTATCTCATTAACAACGTACTCTTGAACAGCAAATGGACCTTTGATTGAAAGGATATCACTAGGTGCTACCTGTCCATCAGATAACGGAGTTCCTGCTTTCACAAAATCACCGTCCTGAACCAGAATCTGTCTGGTAAGTGTAACAAGGTATTTCTTGATGATACCATCCTTGGCTTCAACTGTAATTTCTCTGTTTCCGCGTTTAATCTGACCAAAGCTTACAACACCATCAATTTCAGATACAACAGCAGGATTTCCTGGATTTCTAGCTTCGAACAATTCTGTTACACGTGGTAAACCACCAGTAATGTCTCTCAGCTTACCGAGAACCCTTGGTATTTTAACCAAAACTTGTCCTGCAGAAACTTCATCACCTTCTTCAATCACAATATGAGAACCAACAGGGAGGTTATAGATTTTTTCATCCTTGCTTCCTTTGATTTTCAAGGATGGAATGCGTGTTTTGTCTTTCGACTCAATTACCACTTTCTCCCTGTGTCCGGTTTGTTCGTCAGCTTCTTCACGGTAAGTAACACCATCAATCACATTCTCAAACTCAATGGTACCTGCTATTTCAGCAACTATTACGTTATTGAATGGATCCCATGAGCAAATCACATCACCCTTAGAAACCTTCCTTCCTTCTGCAACAGCAACTACTGAACCATACGGAACGTTGTTTGTGATCAAAACACGATCATTTTTGATATCCATGATCCGCATTTCAGCAGTACGTCCGATTACAACATGTATATCCTTGCCTTCGTTATTCTTTGCCTTAACAGTGCGCAGACCATCAAATTGAACTTCACCATCAAATTTCGCAACCAGGTGTGATTCAACAGAAGCAGATCCTGCAACACCACCTACGTGGAATGTACGCAAAGTAAGCTGTGTACCCGGCTCACCGATGGACTGTGCAGCGATGATTCCAACTGCGTCACCTTTTTGTGCGATATTTCCTGTAGCCAGATTCAATCCATAGCATTTCACACAACATCCACGCTTGCTTTCGCAAGTAAGCACAGACCTGATTTCGATTATTTCTATACCGGAATCTTCAATTTTCCTGGCTGTATCTTCATGGATTCGCTGTCCTGCTCCAACAAGTAGCTCATCAGTTTGAGGATCATTTACATCGTGGAGTGATGTTCTACCTAATATCCTATCGTACAACGGTTCAACAATGTCCTCATTGTCTTTCAGTGCACTGGTTGCTATACCTCTCAGTGTACCACAATCTTCTTCTGTGATGATAACGTCCTGGGCCACGTCCACAAGTCTTCTGGTCAGGTAACCGGCATCTGCTGTTTTCAATGCCGTATCCGCCAGACCTTTACGGGCACCATGCGTAGATATGAAGTATTCCAATACGCTCAAACCATCTTTAAAGTTGGAAAGAATCGGGTTCTCGATAATCTCCGATCCTGTTGAACCACTTTTCCTTGGCTTGGCCATCAGTCCGCGTATACCTGCAAGCTGTTTAACCTGCTGCTTACTACCTCTTGCACCGGAGTCAAGCATCATGTAAACAGAATTGAATCCCTGCTTATCAGTAGCCATTGCACGGATAAGTGATTCTGTTACTTTGGTGTCAACCCTTGACCAGATGTCAATGATCTGGTTATATCGCTCATTGTTGGTAATGAGACCCATGTTGTAGTTTTCCCAAACTTCCTTGACTTCAGATGAAGCTTGGTCAATCATTTCCTCACGGGGAATCTCAAGCACCAGATCCTGGATGTTAAACGACAATCCACCTCTGAATGCCATGCGGAAACCAAGTTCTTTGATTGCATCCAAAAACTTTGCAGTAGTTGGAACATTGGTAATCTTAATGATATCGCCAATGATTTCACGCAAACTCTTCTTGGTAAGCAAAGCATTAACATATCCAACCTCTGGAGGTACGGCCTGATTGAAAAGAACCCTTCCTACTGTAGTTTCAATCAGTTTATTTTCAAGCACCCCTGATTCATTGCGGACATTGGTTTTGATTTTAATGTACGCATGGAGGTCAACTTTTTTCTCATTGTAGGCGATGATCACTTCCTCTGCATTGTAAAAACGCATTCCCTCACCCTTAACAACGTCTACATCTGTGTTTCGCTTACCCTTGGTAATGTAGTACAAACCAAGAACCATGTCCTGTGAAGGCAGGGTTATCGGAGTACCATTCTGTGGGTTAAGGATATTGTGAGACGCAAGCATCAGCAACTGTGCTTCAAGAATGGCTGCATGGCTCAGTGGCACGTGAACGGCCATCTGGTCACCGTCGAAGTCGGCGTTGAACGCAGAACACACGAGCGGGTGAAGCTGAATGGCCTTTCCTTCAACCAGTTTTGGCTGGAACGCCTGAATAGACAACCTGTGAAGTGTTGGGGCACGGTTAAGCATGATGGGGTGTCCCTTGAGTATGTTCTCAAGAATATCCCATACAATAGCTTCCTTGCGGTCAACAAGCTTGCGGGCAGATTTTACAGTTTTAACAATACCTCTTTCTATTAATTTCCTGATGATAAACGGCTTGAACAATTCAGCAGCCATATCCTTAGGCAATCCACATTCATGCAATTTTAACTCAGGACCAACAACAATAACGGACCTACCTGAGTAGTCAACACGTTTACCCAAAAGGTTTTGGCGGAAACGACCTTGCTTACCCTTCAACACATCACTGAGTGATTTCAGGGCCCTGCCACCTTCTGCTTTTACAGCGTTGGACTTACGGCTGTTATCAAACAAGGAATCGATAGCCTCCTGCAGCATACGCTTTTCGTTACGAAGGATGACTTCAGGAGCCTTGATTTCAAGCAAACGCTTTAAACGATTGTTGCGGATGATTACCCTCCTGTACAAATCATTCAGATCGGAAGAAGCAAATCTGCCGCCATCAAGAGGTACAAGTGGCCTGAGTTCAGGTGGGATCACAGGGATATACTGCATAACCATCCACTCAGGTTTGTTGGTGATACGCGTATTGGCATCCCTGAATGACTCTACTACACTCAGTCTTTTAAGCGCATCCGCTTTACGCTGCTGGGAAGTTTCAGCCGCAGCAGTGTTGCGAAGGGTGTAGCTCAATGAGTCAAGCTCAATCCTGCAAAGGAGGTCATAAACCGCCTCAGCACCCATCTTGGCAATAAACTTATTCGGATCTTCATCAGGAAGATACTGATTCTCTTTTGGAAGGGTATCCAGCAAATCCAGGTATTCCTCTTCTGTGAGTAAATCACCCTGCTTTTTGCCCTTGTCTTCCATGATTCCAGGCTGGATGACAACAAAACGCTCATAATAAATGATGCTTTCAAGCTT
>JBDLUZ010000099.1:0-7013 GCA_039805045.1 Bacteroidota bacterium
CATACAAGGACTATATGTTGCAATGGGGGGAGAAACACCGGTGGGGATTGTGGGGAGGTAACACCGTGCGCAATGCAGACAACCAATGCTGCGCCCAGACCTACCTGGATCTTTACCTGATGGATGGACAAAAAAATCCCGAACGAATCAATTCTATTACAACCGCCATCAACAACATGAAGGCCACCAGCAAAATAGACGACTGGCATTGGATTGACGCCCTGCAAATGGCTATGCCCGTTTTCGTAAAATTGGGCAACATATACAAAGACACCAGCTATTTCAACAGGATGTACGCCATGTATAGCTTCAGCAAAAGGAATCATGGTGAAAAAGGGCTTTATGATGCAGCTCAGCACTTGTGGTGGCGCGACAAGGATTTTGATCCGCCCTACAAGGAGCCCAATGGGGAGAACTGTTATTGGAGCCGCGGAAATGGCTGGGTTGTTGCCGCTTTGGTGCGTACACTTGATGAATTGCCTGAGAGCGACCCCCATTATCAGGAATATTTGCAAGATTACCTCGACATGTGCAAAGCCTTGCTACCCCTGCAAAGAAAAGATGGCTATTGGAATGTAAGCCTCAAAGACCCCGGAAATTATGGCGGCAAGGAAGTCAGCGGCACAGCATTATTCACATATGGCTTTGCCTGGGGTATCCGCAAGGGATTACTCGACAGAAAAATATACCTCCCGGCAGTGGTGAAGGCTTGGAAATCCATGGAGAGGGAAGCTGTTCACGAAAACGGAAAGCTTGGATTTGTGCAGGGAACAGGTAAAGAGCCCAAGGACGGACAACCCGTTGGATACGACTCCACGCCTGATTTTGAAGACTACGGACTAGGCTGCTTCCTGCTTGCAGGGTCTGAAATCATCAAATTGATGAAGTGATTACTCCGAATCAATATTTCTAAACTATATTTAAACATGGACCCATTATTCATTTTAGTAGCCGGAATTGTTGTTGTGGTGGGAGGAATCATTGTCTTCAAACTTCACCCCTTCATTTCCCTGTTGCTGGCTGCACTCACTGTTGCCCTGTTGACGCCAGAGAGCCTGACCTTCGATTTTTTCCTGGGCAAAGGGATGACGGAAGCGGAAGCCCTGAAGCTGGCCCACAAAAGCATTGGAGAACGCATTGCCACAGAATTCGGCAATACCTGTGCCAAAATAGGTATCCTGATTGCCATGGCGGCCATCATTGGCAAAAGCATGCTCGACAGCGGTTCGGCTGAAAAGATAGTCCGCTCGATGCTCAAGGTAACCGGCTCCAAAAGGGCTCCTATCGGATTTACCCTGAGCAGTTTTTTCCTGACTATTCCCGTTTTCGTAGATACCGTCATTTTCCTCATGATGCCACTGGCCAAAGCCATGGGCATGAAACTGGGACGCAACTACCTCATGCTGGCGCTGTCTGTCATTGCCGGCGCAGTGATGGCCAACTCTTATGTGCCGCCATCACCCGGACCCCTCTTTTTGATTGGTGCAATGAATGTGCCGATAGGGTTGATGATGGTCTGCGGATTGCTGCTTGGATTGTGTACGATTACGGTGGGCTATTTTGTGGCACTATACCTCAACAAAAAATACGACATTCCCCTGCGTGACGCACCTGATGCGCGATTGGAAGATATTGCAGCGCTTGCACAGAGAGATGATAAGGACCTGCCCCCACTCGGATGGGCTGTAATGCCGGCCCTGTTCCCCATGGTCATGATTTGCATCAGATCCCTCTTTGAAGCCTTTGTCAAAACGGATGGAGGACTTTCGGCAAACCCTTTGCTCAATGGGGTTTTGGAGGTTATCCTGTTTTTTGGCGACAAAAACATAGCCCTGCTTTCGGGGGCTTTGATTGCCCTTTTTGTGCTACTCAGGCAGAAAAAGGATGATAAAAGCAAGCTTACTGCATTCGTGCAAAATGCACTCATGAGCGGTGGCGGCATCATCCTCATTACCGCCTCAGGCGGAGCCTTCGGCGGCATGCTACAACAGTCAGGCATCAGTCAGCGTATCGCAGAGCTGTCCAGCAATTTCCAGCTTGCCCTAATCCCACTCGCATTTCTGATCACGATGATCGTCCGCACCGCCCAAGGCTCAGCTACTGTGGCCCTGATAACTGCATCAGGCATCCTTTCCGGCATGGCCCAACAGGCCAACCTGGAATTCCATCCCGTATACCTTTGTCTCGCAATTGGCAGTGGAGCCAAATTGATCCCTTGGATGAATGATGCAGGGTTCTGGATCATGTGCAAAACCAGCAACCTCACCGAAACCGAAGCCCTCAAAACCATAGCCCCGATGCAAAGCATCATGGGTATTGCAGGGCTCATCATCACCATGCTCGCTGCATGGATATACCCCATGGCTTAAACCCACTCAATCCCTGATGCAATCCAAAAGCATTTTGAAAATAAGTCCGGCAGACAATGTGGCCATTGCCGTAAACATAGAAGGCATCCCAGCGGGGATGGCCGTTGGGGAAGATCTGACCACCCTGGAACATGTCCCCATGGGCCATAAAGTAGCCTTGCAAGACATTGACGAAGGTTGTCCTGTTATCCGTTATGGCTACACCATTGGATTAGCCAAAGCGTTGATACCCAAAGGCAGTTGGGTGAAGGAAGAGCTGTTGGACATTCCCGATGCCCCTGTTTTAGATGAAATCCGTTACCAACCGTTCAACCAGCCAGCATTTGAAAAACTGGAAGGTTATACTTTTGAAGGTTACCGCAATGCCGATGGTTCGGTTGGCACCAAAAACGTACTGGGCATCAGCATGAGTGTGCAGTGTGTGGCGGGTATGGCCAATTACCTGATCGGTAGGATCAAAAACGAACTCTTGCCGCTTTACCCCCATGTGGATGATGTGATTGCCCTCAGCCACCACTACGGCTGTGGAGTGGCCATCAATGCGCCTGCAGCCATCATTCCCATCCGCACCATCCACAACTTGGCCCGTAACCCTAACCTCGGGGGAGAGATCATGGTGATTGGATTGGGATGCGAAAAACTACGACCTGAAACCATAACCGGTCAGGATGCCGGCAACATCCTCTACCTGCAAGACGAGGCATTTGCCGGATTCCATGATATGGTTGATGCAGCAATGGAAACTGCTAAAATACACCTGGAAAAACTCAATGCCCGCAGACGTGAAACCTGTCCGGTTGCAGACCTCGTGGTGGGCATGCAGTGCGGCGGCAGTGATGCCTTTTCCGGACTCACCGGCAATCCTGTTGCCGGCTTTGCGGCCGACCTGATTGTGCGGGCTGGAGGTACTGTTTTCTTTTCGGAAGTGACGGAGGTACGTGACGCCATAGGACAATTGGTGGCAAGGGCTGCCGATGAAAACGTTGCCCAAAAGCTAATCGCAGAAATGAAATGGTATGACGCATACCTGCAAATGGGTTCGGCTGATCGGAGTGCCAACACCACCCCAGGCAACAAGAAAGGCGGACTCAGCAATATTGTGGAGAAAGCACTGGGATCTGTTGTCAAATCAGGCACCATGCCGATAGTGGATGTTGTTGCCCCCGGCGAACGGATCAAAAGAAAAGGGCTTCAATTTGTGGCCACTCCGGCCAGTGATTTTGTCTGCGGCACCTTGCAACTGGCGGCAGGTATGAACTTGCATGTGTTCATCACTGGTAGAGGAACACCCTACGGACTCACCATGGTGCCGGTAATCAAAGTCAGCTCCAATAGCAAGCTTGCCAACCGCTGGCACGACCTGATCGACTTCGATGCAGGACCTGTTGCAACGGGAGAAAAAACCATTGAGGCATTGGGGTGGCACTTGTTCCACTACATGCTGGAAGTGGCTAGTGGAAGAAAAAAAGTGGCTACAGACCAGTTGGGCATTTACAACGATTTGGTACTTTTCAATCCAGGTCCCCTAACTTGATTAAATACGATAATATTGAACAAATTGTGTTATTCCAATGAGGTAAAAGGCAATAGCACAAAACATAAAAATTAAACAAAATGGAACTTTCAAAAATCAAAGCATCACTGGAGAATGGTTTATTATCCTTCCCGATAACTGATTTCGATGCCAGCGGACAATTCAATGCAGCAACTTATGCGTCTCGACTGGAATGGTTTTTGGAGCACGATATCTCCTCCATCTTTGTAGCTGGCGGCACCGGTGAATTCTTCTCCATAGATGAAAAAGAATACGAGGCGATTGTTCAGGTATCCGTGGCAACCGTCAAAGAAAAGGTGCCCGTAATCAGTTCCACCGGCAAGAGTGTCAAGGAAGGCATCCGCCTTGCAGCCATTGCTGAAAAGGCAGGTGTCAACGCCTTGCTATTGTTCCCACCCTACCTGACGGAATGCCCCCAGGATGGTGTGGTGGAATATGCCAAACAGATCATCAACAGCACCAGCCTGCCCGTAATCTATTACAACCGTGCCAACGGCACGCTTAACGCCTCCAACCTTGAAATACTTGCTGCTGCCTGTCCGAATCTGATTGGCTTGAAAGACGGCACCGGAAACATCGCAGAACTCAACGATACCATCCGCACCTTGGGTAACCGACTGTCTTATATTGGCGGGGTACCCACAGCCGAAATCATGGCAGAAGCTTATTTGTCCATTGGCGTCAATACCTATTCTTCTGCCGCCTTCAATTTTGTACCTGAGCTCGCCAACCGGTTTTACAAAGCCCTGCGTGCTGGCGATAAAGCAGTTGTGGAGCAGATCACCAGAGATTTTTACATCCCACTCGTGCGCATGCGCAGCCGGAAGAATGGCTATGCCGTCAGTTTGATCAAAGCCGGTGCTGAAATCATAGGAAGACCAGCAGGTGCAGTACGTCCTCCCCTGGTGATGCCTACTCAAGGTGAATATTCAGCATTAAGTGAAATCATTGAAAAGAATCATTAATCAAAGATGTGCGTGTAAATTGGTAGTTTAATAAGCTACCGGATATTTGGAAAAGGTGGATTGGTCAACCGGTTTGAATATCAACTGGGAAAACATGTACAGCCCATTCTTCCACACTTTAAAATCATGCACACCAGGTTCTACAAAATAAATGTGGGGAACATTATTTTGCTGAAGGTAATCATGTGTTCGTTTACTGAATGCAATCAACCGATCACTCGCTCCGCAGGAAATGAAAAGCAGTTTGATTTTTTCTCTTGCTGCAGCCGGATCAGGCACCAATTCCTGCGGTAATTTTGTATTTGGTGCGGAGGAGAAACCACCTATCCAGGCAAACATATCGAGATTACCCAGACCAAAATTAAGCGATTGTCCACCACCCATGGATAATCCGGCAATTGCCCGATGTTCCCGGTCTGTGTATACTGAATATTTTTCTTCAACAAACGGTATCAAGTCATTCAACAGGTCTTTCTCAAAGGTTGCAAAAGCCTGTACTTTATCGGCCGCCATGATGTTTCCTTCAGCACGGTCATTTTTCATAGCCCTTCCATTCGGCATCACCACAATCATAGGCTCTATTTTAGACTGAGCATAGAGGTTGTCCAGTATCACTTGCGGATTCCCACCCCTGAGCCATTCTTTTTCATCACCACCAATGCCATGCAACAAATAAAAGACCGGATACTTTTTCTTTTTGGAATACCCGGGCGGAGTATAAATCAATACACGCCGAAGTGTGTCTACCGTTTTGGATGAATAGATCAGGGTATCCAGTTTTCCATGCACAATATTATCTCGCTGGATGTCAAAATCCGTTGGCATGGGCTTTATGATTTCCTGTGCCTGTGTGGAAAAATGAAGCAGCAAAACAGCAGCGAGGGCAGCAATCTTTTTTTTCATAATGGAGAATTTTATGACAATGCGTTTTTCTTATTTAAATGAAAGAGGTGCCATTTGATACAATCTCCTGCGCCAGCTTAGAAATTGGCATACGTTTTTGATTTATAGCGATACCCCATATTGGGTATAGAAATGCATGGGTGCATTTAAAGAAAGTGTATCAAATTGTCCAGCCTTTTTCTAACGAAATGAAATTAATTCAACGTCAAAAACCAATGCACAATTTGGACCAATCACGGCACTGACTTGCCTATCCCCATAAGCCAAAGTGGGATGCAAAAAAAGGCGCCACTTGCTTCCTATGGGCATCAATTGCAAGGCTTCAATCCAACCTTTAATGACCCCATTTACTGGAAATGAAGCAGGCTGCCCTCTTTTAACGGAACTGTCAAAAACCTCCCCAGTAATCAAAGTACCATGATAATGACAGGTAACGAAATTATGCAATGCTGGTTTTTCGCCCTTCCCTTCCACCAGAATTTGGTATTGCAAACCACTGGCCAATACTACAACGCCTTCCTTGGTGGCATTGTCAGCTAAAAACAATTCAGCAGCACTCAAATTAGCAGCCGCCTTTTCTTCTCTTAATGCTTTTAAACGATCTGAAGCAGACATGATTTTGGGTATAAGGTAAAATAGAAATAAATATATGGTTTTTTTCGACCAAAAGCCGTCAATCCACTGACAAACTCCATTCATCCATCCTCACCCACTTGGGTTTCCAACGGTTATGTGCCCAGATGATGAACCCGATGTTGAAGCCGGGAATGAGCAGGCAACCCATGCAGCCGTTTCCTTTGCCCGAGTATGTAGGGTAATGAATGGCAGTGATGGCAGACCATGGGAAAACTTTTGTTTCCGATGAATCCATTGTAATCAGCCTGGTCATTTTTTCACCATTGATCCGTTCATCTTTCCAATACTGAAAGCCGTCTGGGTATCTGACGGACTGTCGATTCACCAACGTATCCCGCCAGCGGATGGGTCTGGCAACCCTGAGGGAGTCGGCATCGGCCAAGGTGATCGTCCAAGCTCGGGAAGGATTCTCAACATATACCAAGGTGTCCTTGCCGGCAATGACGCCTATCGGATGGTATATCAAGTGCGGATTGGGGAGTTGAAAAGATTTGTCTTTGCGTACGAACCTTACACCCTGTCCGTTTGAAGTGGAAAAGGTTGACAGGAAAAGAATCAGCAAAAGTAATTGGCGCAAGCGGGCAG
>JBDLUZ010000100.1:0-7000 GCA_039805045.1 Bacteroidota bacterium
AAACAATTCATTACCTGTAAAAGAAGGTGATATCCTTACATTCACCAATGAAAAAGTAATTGGAACAAAGGAAAAGATTTATGTTTCTTATCCTAACCTTGCTGGTGATGTGGTAATAGGCAATACCATTATGATCGATGATGGTAAAATTGAAGTAGTGGTACAGGATATCCTTCCCAATAATGATGTTCAGGTTAGAGTAAAGTTAGGCGGTATCATCTCATCCAAAAAGGGACTCAACCTTCCTGACACCAAAATTTCTCTGCCTGCGTTGACGGAGAAAGACCTGAAAGACCTTGACTTTATCATTGAAGAAAAGTTGGACTGGGTTGCTTTATCTTTTGTACGTAAAGTTGAAGACATTACAGGCATCAAAAGAATTCTTGCAACACAAAATAGCAAATCCAAGGTTATCGCTAAAATAGAGATGCCTGAAGCACTTGAAAACCTCAGGGAAATTATCCTTGAATCCGATGGCATCATGGTTGCCAGAGGAGATCTTGGGGTTGAGGTTCCGATTGAGAAAGTACCTCTTATACAGCGTCAGATTATCCGCAAGTGTTTGCATCGGGGGAAACCTGTAATTGTTGCCACCCAGATGATGGAAAGCATGATAGACAGGGTAAAGCCAAACAGAAGCGAAAGCACAGACGTAGCAAACGCGGTTCTGGAAGGAGCTGATGCCGTAATGCTAAGTGGTGAAACTGCAACTGGAATGCATCCTGCACTTGTTGTAGAAACCATGCGCAAAATTATCATTGAAGCTGAAAAGGCTGAATACAGGTATAACAGGGAAGAAGATATAAAGCCTCTTCCACACTCCCCAACATTTATCAGTGACGCAGTGTGTCTAACAGCTTGTAAACTGGCTGAAAATACGAATGCAGATGCGCTTATTGGTATGACGCAATCAGGATATACTGCTTTCATGCTCAGCAGTTATCGACCTAAATCGATTATTTTCATCTTCACTAAAGAACGCACACTTGTGAATCAACTGAGTTTGAGTTGGGGTGTTCGCGCATTTTTTTACAATGAGGAGGAAAGTTTGGATGAGATTATAGCAGACCAGATAAAAATACTTAAAGAGCGTGGTTTTATCAGAAAAGGTGAAGTTGTGGTCAATACCGGAAGTACACCTGTTGCCCTGCACCTGCCAACCAATACCATCAAGGTCACTGTTGTGGAATGATAAACCACAATGGATTAACGATCTATACTGATGGGGCTGCCAGGGGAAATCCTGGTAGAGGTGGATATGGAGCAATCCTCATGTGGAAAGGTGCAGTGAAAGAGATTTCAAAAGGATATAAGTTTACCACCAATAACAGGATGGAACTCATGTCTGTTATTGCTGCATTGGAGTCACTTACCAGACCAGGAGTACATATTGAAGTTTATTCAGACAGTAAGTATGTTGTTCAGGCTGTATCGGAAAGGTGGCTTGACAAATGGATTGCCACTGATTTTAAAGGTGGTAAAAAAAACAAGGATCTCTGGACAAAATACCATCAATTAGCGAAGGCACATCACATTAAATTTATTTGGGTTAAGGGCCATGCCAGTAACCCCTATAATCAGCGCTGTGATGAGCTTGCCACATCTGCTGCTGATAAAGGTCCTTTATTTGAGGACACAGGTTATGAAGGGTAATTTACTAAGCCTGCTGAGGAGCCACTTTTTTAATGACTAAATGATTGGTACCAAATAAGATTAATCCGAATACCAATGTGGCAACAATGCTATTACCATAAAATGGTATTCCGTCAACATATGCCTGCATAAGTCCTGTAAATGTCTTGGACCGCTGTAATCCTCCCCCACTAATCCAAGTTACGAAATTGGAAACTATAAAATAAACAGTGGGTGATAAAACCGCTCCTTTGAAAATGGATTTTACATTAGTGGAATTAATGAAAAAACCTATTACTGTCAGACTTCCAAATATGAGATAATTCCAGATCATTCCTTCATAAAACCCTTGTATGGAAGTGATACCCTGCATGTAAAGAAACTGATATAACAGGTCTGAAATAAACATAGAAATAACAGGTAACAGCAAGGCTATCTTTCTATCCTTGATTACAGATCCACAAAATAATGTCATGGCAAATTGTGGTGCAAATCCCCATGGACGATCAGGTATTACTCTGTATAGGGCCGCAATTAATACAAGTAATAACAAAGAGGAAAGGGTATATTTAGAATATTTCATGCTTGCAGTTTCAACAAAAATACTGAATTAATAACGCTGTTCAAGATTTGCACAAAACAGTTATCCTCATCATGTGCAAATAAAGATACTGTTTAACCTGTAGAGGCTACAAACAATCTTGAGATTGAACAAGATTCAATCCTTATGCATTCACCTGGGTGAACATAAAGGGCATCCACTCCAAAAGAATCAATTTCTTTTGATTCTGAAATCCATTTTACCTGACCTTCCGTCATTAAAATAACCGAAGGTTTATCAACTTGCATTTCCAATTGTTGTCCACTTTCCATTAAGTAATAAGTCAATTGAAAATCATCAACCGGAGCCTTATATGAAGCCCTAGAAAGCTCCAGATCTCCTTCCAAAATATGCGGAACAGTTTCAACGAACAGGGTGTTATTCATTAATTCCTTGACATCTATATGCTTGTTTGTTAATCCGCCTCTGAGCACATTATCTGAATTGGACATCAACTCTATGTTTTGTCCTTCCATATAGGCATGCGGCATTCCAGCACCCTGAAATATACCCTGCCCAGGGTTTAGGTTGACAATGTTAAAAAGGTAGATTGAAAAAATTCCCTTGTCATAATCAGACCCGTTTTTAAAGTCAATACAGGCCCTTGCAGCCCAGTAATCAGGAGCTGTTTTCTTCAGCTCCCCGGCAGTATATTGATCAAGTGCTTTTTCCATCTGGGCACCAAGCAGGTCATTAACTTCAGCCTGTGATAAATTCATTATCGCCTGATACAATCCACGTATACCATCTTCTCTATAGGCCTGTTTAAAAGGATTTAAAAAAACATACTGATCAAGACGCTCCTGAATATTTGACGCAAAGCCATGCAGTAACCAAAAGTCACTCAATGCTACCATGATTTCAGGCTTATGGTTGTCGTCTTTATAATTACGGAATGAAGCGTTCAAAGGTATTTTTGCTTCGTTCTCCCGTAAAAATCCGGCTTCTGCAGCCATTTTATTTGGATGAACCTGAATAGAAAGCATTTTACGTACATCCAGTATTTTCAATAAGAAAGGAAGCTTGTCAAATTGCTTCCACAACTGCTTTCCCAGATACAAAGGCTTATTCGAGTTGATTAATGCATCAAGGCTGGTTTTGGTTTCAGCATTTAATGCAACAGTGGTAGGGCCTCCGCTATGTACACCAAGCCAATATTCTGCAAAGGGTTTATTATCTGAATTGTTGATGTTAAATAACGCCGGCATAAAGGTGAATCCACCCCAGTCATAGTGTTGAAATCTTCCTTTTATCTGATACATTTCCCTTGTTTACAATGATATGAACAATGAACTTTCCCCCTACGAATTTAAACCAATAACATCATGGCAAAGCATAATGAAACAGGAAAATTGGGAGAAGCGCTGGCAAAAGTTTGGGCAGAAGAGCATGGATACTTTGTAAGGGAGCAAAACTGGCGTTATGGCAAATGGGAAATTGATATGATTGCCAGCAAAGGCGATAAATTGCATTTTTTTGAAGTAAAAACAAGAAGAAGCAATCGATACGGCTACCCTGAAGAGTTGGTCAACAGAAACAAACTCTATCACTTTATAGGAGCAGGAGCGGCATATATCAGAAGACACAGGGGCTTCAGATGGGTACGGTATGATATACTATCAATCACCCTTGACCAGCATGATAAGCCCAGTTTTTTTCTAATTGAAGACGTATATTTTTAAATGCTTACTTGAGCAGGGCAGCTAACCTAGACTGCAGCTCCTGTCCGCGTAAGTTTTTGGCAATGATTACACCGTTGGGATCAATAAGGTAATTTTGAGGAATACTCTGGATTTTGTATTGAACGGCAACGGCATTACTCCAGAACTTCAAATCGCTTACCTGAGCCCAGTTCAGCTGATCATCCTTGATTGCCTTTAACCAGGGTTCCTTTGCCCTGTCTAGAGATACACCAAGTACTGTAAAATTCTTTGACTTGTATTTATTAAACGCAGTAACTACATTAGGATTTTCCTGCCTGCATGGTCCGCACCAACTTGCCCAGAAATCAAGCAAAACATATTTACCTTTAAAAGATGAAAGCTTTATATCCTTTCCGTTTTCATCAGTCTGGGTAAAATCCGGGGCCATGCTACCCACGGCTCCAAACCTGGCATCCTCAACAATTTTCTCTGCCATTCTTCCAAAATAATTGGCTTTTGCCTGCTGTCCAATTCTTGAAAGCCTTTCTTCCATGATTTTGGGATCGTCATTCAACTGCATCATCACCAATAGTAAAAAAGTTGATACCGGAGACTGAGCATGATTGTTGATAAATTGATCGGTTTGGCGGGTAACATCAGCAACCAGATCATTATATCCCTTTCTTATCGCACCGTTTTCATCTTTTGCTCCCTGATTGAGTTGTTGTGCAAAACCGGTTAGTTTGGCAAAAAGCGGATTGAATGTATTGTTGAAAGTTGTAAAGTCATCATGCGTAGATGACCCAGAAATTTTTGCACTTTGTAAACTCACAAAGTCACCCTCAATAATCATGTTAGCCTGGTCAAGAAAAATAAGTAATTTTTGTTGCCCACTTTTAGCAGAAAGCTGGTACAAACCCGGTTCAGTGATATTTCCTTTTATCTCAATATTTTCACCCATTGAAATGCCTGAAGCAACAGGATCCGGACCAGACTCCTCATTCTTCAATACAAGCTCAGTTTTATCCGGCATCCCCTTTAATGCGCCCTTAATTGTAAATGATTTCTGTTGCGCAAACAATGTAAAAGGTGCTAATAAAAGCAACAAAAGCATATTTCTCATGGTCTGTGTCTTTGTTTTAAAATTTTCCGAATATCATCTAAGTTAAATCCTTTACTGTTAAGTAAAATTAAATAGTGAAAAAGCAGGTCTGCTGCTTCATTTACGAAGAGTTCATCATTCTGATCCTTGGCTTCAATCACTAACTCAACGGCTTCCTCTCCTACTTTCTGAGCTATCTTATTGATACCTTTTTTGAATAAAGAACTTACATAGGACCCCTCATCAGGACTATTTTTTCTTACATTGATGATTTTTTCAAGCTGATCAAGGAAGTCTGTTGAAATATTTGATTCATTCCAACAAGTATCGGCTCCTGTATGGCATACCGGACCCACTGGCTTCACCTTAAAAAGCAAAGCATCCTGATCACAATCAACCTCATAACTTTGAACAATCAAATAGTTTCCACTCTCTTCACCTTTTGTCCATAAACGTTGCTTTGATCTGCTGAAAAAGGTAATTTTTCCGCCAGACATCGTCTTTGCAAAGGCATCACGGTTCATGTATCCCAACATCAATACCTTTGAAGTTTCAGTATCTTGTATGACAGCAGGCACTAACCCATCTGTAAACTTCCCGAAATCAATTGTTTTTTCCATCTGAATGTAAAATTACTAAATCCCATTTTTAACGAACGGAGATTTGTCTCGATTTAAGGAATGATTTTAATTCTGGAATCATGACCTCTTTGAAATGGAAAATACTGGCTGCCAAAGCAGCATCTGCCCCATTATCAAATATTTCTGCAAAGTGTTCAGGCAGCCCACCACCTCCGGACGCAATTACCGGCACGTTAACAGCCTGACTAACAGCAGCAGTTATCTCAGTAGCAAAACCCTTTTTTGTACCATCGTGATCCATGGATGTCAACAGAATTTCACCTGCTCCAAGTTCAACACCCTTCACAGCCCAGTGTTCACAAATACGCTCCGTTGCCACTCTTCCTCCATTGAGGTATACATACCATTGGTTATCTGCATGCTTTTTCGTGTCTATGGCCAGAACAACACACTGACTTCCAAAAGAAGCAGCGAGGCTCGTAATCAATTCAGGGTTCCTGAATGCAGCAGTATTAACGGAAATTTTATCTGCACCACTGTCTAACAAAATTCTCACATCTTCAACTGAGGCTATACCTCCACCAACAGTAAATGGAATATTGATTCGGTGAGCTATCCGGTCTACCAGCTGCGCCAGTGTCTTTCTTTTTTCATTGGTGGCTGTTATATCGAGAAAAACAAGTTCATCAGCTCCTTGATCTGCATACAACGCTGCAAGCTCAACAGGGTCACCTGCATCCCGGAGGTCAACAAAATTGGTACCTTTAACTGTTCTGCCATCTTTTATATCCAAACAGGGAATGATTCGTTTTGTAAGCATATTATCCCTTATTTTCATTTATGTAAGCCTCAAGATCCTGAATTGATATTCGGCCTTCATAAATGGCTTTACCAATGATAACACCATTGCAACCTGCCTTGGCCAAAGCGTGAATATCATCCATAGATGAAACACCCCCGCTTGCAATCAGATTAAAAGCAGGGAAAGCCAACTTAATTTTACGGTATAAATCCACTGCAGGACCTTCAAGTTTACCATCCTTACTTATATCCGTACAAAACACATTGCTGATGCCCTGATTGATTTGTGTTTCAAGGAATGGCATTAGGCTCAGTGATGATTTTTCCAGCCAGCCACTTACCATTATCATTTCATTGCGCACATCTGCTCCCAGCATAAACCTGTTTGGACCAAACCGGACAATCCAGTCGGCAAATACTTCAGGTTGTTTAGCTGCAACACTTCCTACAACAACATATTCAATACCGAGGTCAATGATCCTTTCAACTTCTGCGGCTGTTTTTACCCCTCCACCAAAATCAATGACAAGATCAGTATGCAGTGCCAGTTGCTCAGCTATCTGCCAGTTAACAACCTTACCCTGCTTCGCGCCATCCAGGTCAACAAGGTGCAGTCTTTTAATCCCATGATCCTGGTATT
>JBDLUZ010000101.1:0-6988 GCA_039805045.1 Bacteroidota bacterium
TACCCTTATTTTTATGCAAAGAAACAAAATCAACAGGCAAGTACAAAGGAAACCCTGCATATGAATCTACAGGAACGCATATTTTTACCATCCGCCATTCTGTCTGGCCTGTATAAGGATGTTCTCATTGCTGAAAAAAAATCAGATACGCCGGCAGATTCCTCCTCGCGTGTGAGCGTCAGGACGATAGTCCTAACACATGGCGAGAAGTTAAAAACCACAGACCAGCAATACATTTTTTTACACAATATCCTGAAAGCTTGCAAAATAGAACCTGGTGAAACTGCACTCCTGACTGATGTCGATACCGCTCTTACAGGTGGCAGCTCTTCCTTAAATGCAAAATACAATTCACCGGTAGTATTGCTTTTTGGACTAACCCCTTCAATCTTATCCCTACCTATCCATTTCCCTGCATTTCAGGTACAGTCTTATCAGGATTGCAAATACATGTGGGCACCTGGGCTCGACGAAATCGCAGCAGACAAATCCCTTAAAGTGACTTTATGGCAGTGTTTGCAGAAAATATTCGGACTATGAAAAAAATAATCTTTGCCTCAAACAACCGAAATAAAGCAGCGGAAATTAAAGCCATACTGGGTGATGAATTTTCCATTCAAACGATGGAAGAAGCAGGTATTTGCATAGACATTCCAGAACCTTTTCTTACCCTTGAGGAAAATGCCAGAGAAAAATCATCAACGATTTTTAAGATAACCGGACAGGATTGCTTTTCCGAAGACAGTGGACTTGAGGTTGAGGCGCTCAATGGTGCGCCAGGTGTACATTCTGCTAGGTATGCAGGCCTTCCTTCAGACAGCATTGCCAATAACCAAAAACTCATGCTTGCGCTTACCGATAAACAAAACAGAAAGGCCCGGTTCAGGACTGTCATTTCACTTATCCTGATGGGTAAAGAATACCAGTTTGAAGGTGTCTGCAACGGACGGATAAGTGAAAATTATGCAGGCGATTCAGGATTTGGCTACGACCCTGTTTTCATCCCCGAAGGCCATTCAAGAACTTTTGCTGAAATGACCATGCTTGAGAAATCTGGCATCAGTCACCGTAAAAAAGCAGTAGATGAAATGACCCGTTTTTTAACACAGCAAACAGATCAAGGATCTTTATGAGAAATAAAAAAATAATTGCTCCTGCGCATGTCTGCTACAAAACCAGCATTGATGTGCAGATAGGAGATATCAATTATGGCGGACATGTTGGCAATGAGCGTTACCTCTTATTTGCACAAGAAACAAGACTGAGATTCCTCCGGGCGATAGGTCATTCTGAAGTTCATTTTGGTGAATTCGGACTCGTGCTCACCGAATCGCATGTGGAATACTTCAATGAATTGTTTCATGGTGATTCACTTGAAATCACACTCGCATTAACAACGCCTTCAAGGGCCTCATTTGACTGTTATTATACCATCACCGTCACCAGAAATAATACGCCCATTACTGCCGCAGTTGTAAAAACAGCAATGGTTTGTTTCGACTACACTGAAAGAAAAGTAAAATCAATTCCGGAAGCACTACGAGGCCTGCTAACAAGACTTGCTGAGGGTGATCTGGTTTAACTATTCCAGATATCCCATGATGCTTCAGCCTGGATCACAAGCATATCTGCGCCGTTTTCAGTGACCGCCCCTTTTTCCTCTCCACGCTTTAAAAAAAGGGTTTTTGCAGGGTTGTAAACAAGATCATACAAGTAGTGGTCCTCGCCCAAACTATCGTAAGGTATTGCGGGAGCAACATCCACATCGGGATACATGCCCAGCGGAGTAGTATTGATAATTAATGTATGCTCAGCCATAATCTCAGGTGTAAGGGATTCATAATCAATGACATCTTCCCTTTTTTGCCTGCCCACCTGAATGAAACTGATTGATTTTTGTTTGAGTACATAATGCACGGCTTTAGCTGCTCCTCCTGTGCCCAATACCAGCGCTTTCTTGTGGTGCGGGCCCAATTTACGGGAAAGGGTCTGTTCAAAACCAAGCACATCTGTATTGTAACCTTTCAGTATCCCGTCTGCTATTCTAATGCAGTTGCAAGCCCCTGTTTCTTGAACTACAGGCGACAATTCATCCAAATAAGACAATACCTGTTCCTTATAGGGAATGGTTACATTTAACCCTTCCAGCAATGGGTTTTCTTGCAGCAATTGCGGCAATTCAGAAATTGCTGCAAGTGGATAAAGCTCGTATGAATTATGAGCAATATTCTCCCTGAGAAATTTCTCGGCAAAATAGCGCTTTGAAAAAGAATGACTCAGGGGGAATCCAATCAAACCGAAAGAGCGGGCCATATCAATTGCCTGGATTTAAAAACAAGCTGAATGTATCACCACGCAAACCAATGCGCATCGCCTCAAGTGCAATGATTTCAGAGGGCGCAATATTTCCAAGATTGACGTTGGCACCCAAAAGCTCTATGAAATACAATTGCTGTGCTTTCTGAGGGGCTTCCCATAGAATTTTTTCTCCGGGTATCTGGGTTAAAATCTCCTGAACCAATCCTTCGCGAACCTCTCCACTTCCCCTGTATATACCCACATTACCTGCTTCCCTTGCTTCCGCAATTACATAAGTTGCACCAGCACTCAACTCTGCCCGCATCAGTTCAATCCATTTGTAGGGTGGAATAATATGTGCGGCATCCTTGCTGCCAACCTCACTAAGTACGGTACCAATACCACTCAGTCGCTCAATGTAACCGCATTTTTCAACATGGGGTATGGTAATTGAACCATCACTGACTTCCATATAAGAAATCTCATAATCTTTACACAGGGCTATATAATCCTCAAACTGATTTCTGATCAAAAAGGCCTCCATGAGTGTCCCGCCGAAATACACCGGGATGCCTGCCTGCTGGTAAAGTTCAATCTTGTCTCGCAGTCTCGGTGTAACATATGCCGTACCAAACCCAAGCTTGATGATATCCACATGCGGTATGGCATTCTCTACAAATAGCCTGGCTTCCTCGAAGGTTAGCCCTTTATCCATAACCATTGTCAGCCCCTCCTTACGGGGTTTGACCAGCCTTTCAGGCATCTGTGTTAAATTGAAATTCATCTTTGGGAAATTATGCCGCAAAAATACGAAAGTCCTGCTTAAAGGAGCAAGGGTATTACAATCTCTTCCTCCGTTTGTATTTTAGAATGAGCTCCACAACCTGAGGATGCTTCACTGCAGCAGGAAATATTTTCAAAAATTTCTTAAGGGTTCTGTGATTCAGCTCCAATGCTTTTTCCAACAATAGAAAGCCCTCTTTGGATTTACCGGAACTAATGAGTATGGCACTTTCATAATAAATCAAAACTGGTCGAACACCCAGTTTAACAGTTGCTTCCCTCAAATGCCGGTATGCTTCAGCAAATTGTCTAGAAATAAACAATGTGCGTATCAAGGCTTCCCAACCTTTGATATTGCGTGGCTTAGCCTGTACAGCCGACAAAAAATAATGAACGGCATCTCTTACCCTTCCAAGTTTAACAAGTGTCTCCCCCATCAGGAGATTGAACTCCGGATCAAGCCTTTTGATAGTCAGCCCCATTTCGAGGTATTTGACGGCTTGTGCATACTTCGCCTCTTTTGAATAGGTAGATGCAATTTTTAAATAAATACGGGCATTATCTGGATTCAGATGCGATGCCTTCCTGTAATAAAATCTTGCCTGGGAAGGGTTTCTTAACTTCTCATAACACAATCCCATTGCCTGATATATGAGGTCCTCAGGCCTAGACAGTTCTATGACGCGTTCGAGGCTTTCGATGGCTTCCCTGTATTGGTGCAAGCGCATTTGAGCATCCGCCATATTCCGGTACGCATAGTCAAATTTTTCATTGATGACAATAGCATACTTGTAGGCATCAATGGATTTCTCGTATAATCTTAAACCCTGATAAGCTGCAGCCAGGTTAAACCATGCCAGGTCATTGTATGGATATTCGTCTATGATCTTTAAATGAATTTGAATGCTTTCCTCATTGCGTCCTGTGAAATCAGTCCAGAAGCAAATTTTATACAAAGCCTCCTGGTTATTGGGGTCATATTCCAGTATAAGTGAAAGGCAGTCAAACAGCTTTTCGAATGCTTCGTAATCATCATAAACATCTGCCAGTTCAAAAAGAAGGTCTATCCGCTCATCCCCTTCAAACCTTTGAATGGCCAGTTCCAGAATTTCCACCGCCATCTCCTGCATATCCAGTGCCAGATAAGCATCTGTACGCAGTATGTATATATCTATTTCATTGGGGTCAAGTATCTCGGCCATGTCCAAATCATCCAATGCCTGTTGGTATTGGCGATCAGCGATTAATAAGTCTGCCTTTTTAAGCAAAAGGGTTGAAGAATAAGGGAATTGCAAAACACCCATTTTTGCGGCCTCCATGGCCTTGGAGAGTGCATCAGCTTCATCAAAATGATCTATGATACGCTCAAATGACTCTTCACTCAAAAATGCTGTACCTTTTCCCGAACGAATCCGTTCATAAACTATCAATAGTTCCTGCAAATCATCATTATCCGGTAAACGGGGTTCGCCATTCATATCAGGAAGATTAATGTAATCTAACGATTTATACTGATTTTTTATGCACTACATAACAAAATACTTAATGAAACGTTATGTAATAGTAAAAAAAGAATGAAGCGGAGTTGCATATTTCATAAAAAATGTTAATTTTGATAAGGTATGAGAGAGCATAACACAAAATCAAGTAGATTTTCCTCCAAAATAACAGCCACATTGTTGTTTTTTGTGATTGCTACCGCTGTTTTCGCAGTAGATGGTATTGTTATACGCAGCAAATCCTCCAAAGCTTCTTTCTCCAATATGAAAAAGAATATTACCCTCAGCTTGAATGCTGGTTTTTCATACAGGGATAATAAGTCTTTTGGGTTCAAAAAAACTGGAGCATCCAATTCTTTCAGTTCAGTGATTACTTATCAGAAAGGAAACGTAAAATACGTAATCCCTTACAAGCACAAGGCTATTCTCGCCAAATTCAAGACTCCTGAGAAGCCACAGCATTAATCAAAACTTTATCTTACTGTCCTCAAAAGTTAGCACCCTATAACCATTCTTAGGAATGTCATAATTTTGCACTTGCACGGGATCGTAGTTTATGCTCAGGGCTTTATAAAAGACTTTTTGCTCACCCTTTCTCATTTCTATCATCAATGGCAATCCGTTAATATTGTTTAGCGGGAAATTTATTTCTTTTACTTCAGGAAGAATATCTTCCGTGTACCAGATTGTCAACATTGAGCCATCCGCCAATGCACCGCTAAGTTTTAAACAACGATATTCAAGCAAGGTGGTGTCACCGGGAGTAGCAGCATAATTCATGTTCCTGAAGGCACCTGTGATTTCATTCCAGCTACTGCGGTCTACTGGAATAAGTATACGCTGCCCACCAAACTCTCTTAAAACAGCACCCACACCTTCGCGCAAGTCATATATATGAATACTCTTCCCGATTACACTGGTGAGTTCTGTGCGTATATTCGCTCCCTTGACTTTTAACAAGTAGAGCGCCGAATCTACACCGCTTTGCTCATTTGTTTGGATTTCAACGGAATACATAACCGTACCCTCAGAAAAAAGCTTCTGTGCATGTGTGTGCAAGGCTATCAAAACTGTAAAACAGAGGAAAGCCTTTTTCATAATGTCTATTTTTTTCCTGAGGTCTTATCCTTCAATGCATTTACTTTTTTCTGAGAATCCTGCACCTTTTTCTGTGCTTCCTGCATCTGCTCCATGCGTTCCTGCCACTTAGATTTCTCTTTGGGTTTCTTCTTATTGGACTCAATATCGGCTAAAATTTTGTTATGATCAATGATATAAGTCTGGATTACAAACTGCATGCCAAGTGTAATCACGTTGGAAACTGTATAATACCAGGTCAAAGCTGATGGTAATCCGTTGAAAATACCCAATAACATGATTGGGAATATGTATGGCATATACTTCAAAACCGGATTATTCTGATCTGGAGTCATGCTCATACTGTATATAGAAATAAGCAAGCTTGTGACTACAGCCAGCAGGGTAAAAAGGGACAGGTGGCTGCCAATTCCGGGAATATTGAACCCCCAGGTGAGAATCGTATCGTAAGCCGACAAATCTGCAGACCACCAGAAGGGCACTCCTCTTAACGTGATATTGGAATTAAAAAAGCTGTATAGTGCAAAGAAGATGGGAATTTGAAGCAAGGCTGGGATACACCCTCCAAGTGGATTCACGCCCGCAGAACGGAACAGCTTCATTTGTTCCATGCTGTAAGCCTGCTGGTCATCTTTATACTTTTCTTTCAGCACATCCAACTCAGGTTTCAGTGCACGGGTTTTAGCTCCACTTACATAGGAAGAATAAATAAGCGGTGATGTAAGCAACCTGATAAAGAAAGTCAAAAGTGCAATGGCAAGTCCCATGCTAGGGAAATACTGAACAAAGAGTCCGAATACCGGCAATACAATCAAGCGGTTGATATACTTGACAAAGGCATAAACGCCCTGTCCAAGGTTTACCATATCCTCCATGTCCATTTTGTACTCCTTAAGAATCGCGTAATCATTAGGACCTACATAAAACCTGTATTTCAGGCTAACATTCCGTGATGCTGGGAAAACAGTTCTCAAGTTGGCAACAGTTTGTGCCACAACCTTTAAGGAATCATCAGGAACCTTGCAGTTGATATCTGCATAGCTGAAACCATTTTCAGCTAAGATTGTAGTGTTGAAAAACTTTTGTTTGACGCCCAACCATTTTACACCCTTCTCCCAGGTCTCATTCAACCCGTCAGACATAGTGAAATAATCAAAGCCATCTTGCGTCATCAGTCCCAGCTGCGTTTCTCTTTTCTCCGACTGTATATCTCGCTCTTGCTGATCTGCCTGTACCTGCCACACCATATTGACAGTATTGTTTGTAAACAACTGATCAGCGCCATTTGCAGACACCTGCCAATCGAACAT
>JBDLUZ010000102.1:0-6948 GCA_039805045.1 Bacteroidota bacterium
CCAAATCCATGTCCACCCGCTTCATAAACAACCAGTTCAGCCGGAATATTATACTTTTTCAAAGCCTCAACGTACATTTCTGAGTTGGCAATAGGAACTGCCTTGTCGTCTTTGGCATGTACCAGAAAAGCAGGCGGAGTCTGAGCATCTACCTGCAATTCATTGGAATAATAATTTATTTTTTCAGCAGTAGTATCCGGACTTAACAGGTTATTCCTTGAACCCACGTGTGGAGAATTTTTGAAACTGATTACCGGATAAATCAATACCTGAAAATCAGGGCGAATAGATACTTTACGCTTAAAATCTAACTTGGGATCTTTGTAATGAACACCCAGGGAAGATGCCAGATGTCCGCCTGCTGAAAAACCCATGATACCTATCTTCGCAGGATCAATCCCCCATTTTTTGGCATTTACCCTAGCCAGGTAAATGGCCTGCTGGGCATCCTGTAAGGGGGCAATGGATTTATCAACCTGATTTTTGGCAGATGGTATTCTGTATTTCAAAACTATGGCATGTACGCCAATGCTGTTGAAATAAGCTGCCACATCAGTTCCTTCATGCTGGGCAGCAAGGATGCCATAACCTCCACCCGGACAAATAATCACACATGGACGAGGTGCAGAACCCTCACCAGCACTAAAAAAAGCATATCCGGGTACAGATACTTTTGAGATGCGCATGATACCACCCGTCGTAGCTGTGCTTTCTTCATCAGCAGCTTCGATAAAATTGGGAATCTTTTTTGAATAAAGCGGCTTGTATTGTGCCTGCAAAGAATTCATCATACAAATCATTGAAAACGCAATAACAAACTGCTTCATAACAAAATATTTTATGCTCTGATAGACTGGATTAACCCAACAACCTCACGAGTAATGGCTTCAATGCCTGCATAGTCTTTATTCTCCATCAATTTCTTACTTACAAGCTTGCTACCCATACCAACAGCCTTGCATCCTGCCTTAAACCATCCTTCAATACTCTCCTTGGTGGTATCCACACCACCGGTTGGCATGAATGTCAGCTTAGGAAAAATTTCTTTGATACTGCTCATAAACTCCACGCCAAGAATATTGCCGGGGAAAAGTTTAATGAATTTTATACCTGTGTTTTCAGCAGCAATGATTTCACCCGGAGTCATACAACCCGGACCAAAGAAAATATCGTTTTCAACGCAATAGCTGGCAACATCCTGGATGTAACCCGGACTAACAAGGAAGTCTGCTCCAGCTTCAAGATAGTCTTTTGCATGCTGCATATTCTTGATTGTTCCTACACCAAGAAGCAAAGAAGGCATTTCTGCATTCCTAACTTCAACCAGCTTGCGGAAGTTTTGCAAGGCAGTTTCCCCCCTATTGGTATATTCAATGGCCTGAACACCAGAACGGTTTAATGCCCGCATAATCTCTACACTTACTGTTTCATCAGGATTGAAATACAGCGGAAGCATGCCCTGACCTACAATCGCATCAATTACTTTTTGTGTATTACTCATATCAGATTTTTACTTTGATAACCATTTTTTTAATTTCCCCATCTCCAATCATTGGGGCATGAACGTCCTCTGGAAAGAAAACTGCAAACTGATTGTCTGACAGCTGAAAAAACATGTCAGGCGCATCTGTATAAAACATAACGTCCTTTTCGGCATTATATGGCTCTCGCTCATTTTTACATGATGAACGAGGCTTCCACCCCAATGTTTCATTTCCTCTTATACAGATCTGGATATCGATGTGTGCATTGTGACACTCAAATTTGGCACAGGACTCTGCCTGAGTCATGCCTTTTTTATCTGAAACAATAGCTTTCAATCCCTCTGCAATATCGTATTTGCCAACCTCAATTGCAGCCAAATCAGTTTTGCTGATGTAATCGAATGCAGTTGCAAACAGTGGATGCACGGCAGCATATTTGGATGCTTGAAGCAAGTTGTCAATAATCATTTTTTCAGTTTAAACTGTCAATAAAATTAACGTTGAACACGACCACTGCCATCACCTTTCACCAGGTCTTTCACTTCACCCAATGTAGCGTGGTTCAGATCGCCGGGAATAGTATGTTTCAAGGCACTCGCAGCAACACCAAACTCAGCAGCATCAGGCATAGTCATACCTGTAACCAATCCGTAAATCAATCCGCTTGCAAAGCTGTCTCCGCTTCCAACCCTGTCTACTATCCTTACATTGTACTTCTTGGTGTGGTAAAATTCACTGCCGTCATATACAAGCGCACTCCATCCGTTGTCGCTTGCACTGTGGCTTTCGCGCAGGGATGAAGCGATATATTTGAATCCGAATTTCTCCTTCATCTGTTTGAAAACATCCTTGAAACCATCAAGGTCCAGTTCGCCCTTGGTAACATCCGTGTCCTTGGCCTTGAAACCAAGTGTTGTATCGGCATCTTCTTCATTACCTATACATACATCCACATACTGACAAAGATTGGTCATCACCTGACGAGCCTTTTCCTTGCTCCATAATTTTTTACGGTAATTCAGGTCAATACTCGTGGTGATACCTTTGGCACGGGCAGCCTTCAAAGCGGCTTCTGCTAGGGCGGCAGCCTTATCACTCAATGCTGGCGTTATCCCAGTTGTATGGAACCAATCAGCGCCATCCAATATCTTGTCCCAATCAAATTCAGATGCATCCACTTCAGCAATGGAAGCACCGGCCCTGTCATATACCACCTGAGAAGCACGCATGGAAGCACCGGTTTCGAGGAAATAGATACCAAGCCTGTCTCCACCACGGGCAACAAATTGTGTATCCACACCATACCTGCGCAAATGATTTATCGCGGATTGTCCGATTGGATTATTGGGAACCTTAGAAACGAAAGTTCCGTTTAAACCATAATTACAAAGTGCTGCAGCCACATTGGCTTCACCACCACCATAGGTAATATCGAAAGTATCTGCCTGAACGAAACGCTTGTAATCTGGCGTAGACAAACGGAGCATGATTTCTCCAAGGGTTACAACTTTTTTTGACATGTTGAGGTATTTTAAAGTTTTGGGTTGCTGATTTTATTTCAAAGTTGGAATAGGGGCCGGATCCATATCGGTATAGTCGAGGTTCTCTCCTGCCATTCCCCAAACAAATGCATAATTAGATGTTCCACATCCGAAATGCATACTCCAGGGTGGCGATATCACTGCTTCATCACTGGCCATAACGATATGCCTTGTTTCCTGTGGCTCGCCCATGAAGTGAAATAACCTGTGTGCGGCATCCAGGTCGAAATACAGGTAAACTTCCATCCTTCTTGTATGTGTATGGGGTGGAACAGAATTCCAGACACTTCCTGGTTCCAGCACAGTTAGTCCCATCACAAGCTGGCAACTTCTGATGCCATCATTGTGAATATACTTATAAACTGTACGCTTATTCGAAGTGGAAGCATCTCCAAGAGCCACCGGAGAAGCATCTTCACGGGTGAATTTTGAAGTGGGGTAAGACTGGTGAGCTGGAGCTGAAAGGATATAAAACTTGGCTGGATGCTGAGCATCAGTTGATTTAAAGGAAACTTCTTTTACCCCTTTTCCAAGATACAAGCATTCCAGTTTATCAAGCGGATAATCCAGACCGTCTGCTGAAATTGATCCGCTTCCGCCCAGGTTAATGATGCCCAACTCCCTTCTTTCCAGAAAATAACCAGCACGTAATTCAGCAGGGTTTGGCAATGCAACCTGATCTGCAGCTGGCATAACACCTCCAATAATGACCCTGTCGTGGTGGGAATAAACAAGTTTTAACTGCCCGGGTAAAAACAAATCCTGAACGAGGAAATTCTCACGCAGACCATCTGTACCGAGATGTTTTGTTTCATTTTTCCCGATTGCAAAGCGAATTTCCATGGTTGTGCTGTTAATGATTGCCAAATATACAAAAACCAATATGCCCGTTGGTTTTGAGATGCATCTTTTTACGAAATCGTTCCCGTGAAGCGAAAACGTTTACTTACCCGTGTCAACTGATTTTTAGCTGAAAATAAGTTACCTTCAAATCTCATAAAATCAGGACAAAAAAATGAAAAAAACATGCTTGTTATCTCTGATGCTGATGGCATTTCTGCTGCCACAGGCTCAACGCAAAGCATTGGTTGGCGGAACACTGGTGGATGGATTCGGAGGCAAACCCATCCTCAACAGTGTTATCCTGATCAATGGCGAAACCATTGAAAAAGTTGGTCGTGTTGGAGAATTAGCGATTCCAAAAGGTACTCAGATTATCTCTACTGAAGGTATGACGGTGATGCCGGGCTTGTGGGATATGCATGTGCATATGATGATTAACGGACATTCTGATTATCCTTATTGGGACAAAAAATATCCCCCTTTGTTCAAAAACATCATCATGCCTGCTTCCGCCCATCAGCTGCTGATGGCGGGAGTAACCAGTGCCCGTGACCTTGGCGGACCACTGGAGGAAAGCCTTTGGGTTAGAGATGCCATCAACAAAGGGGAATTACCTGGCCCTACCATGTATGTAAGCGGACCATTTCTGCAACACAGGCCCTATCCGGGTACAGAGCAGTTCCGCTGGGGAATTTATGGCGAAAAGGATGCACGGGAAAAAGTACAAACCCTTGCAAAAGCAGGTGTGGATTGCATCAAGCTGATTGATCAGGATGAAATGACAAGAGAAGAAGTAATGGCAGTTGTGGATGAAGCACATAAACACAAACTGAAGGTAGTTGGGCATTCTCACCGGCCTGATGAAATTCGGATCGGACTGGAAGCAGGGGTTGACAATTTTGAACATACTGGTTTATCCTCATCACCTGCCTATCCGGATGACATTGTTAAAGCCATAGCTGAAAGAACTGCCAAAATGAGTCAGGGTCCGCTTTTCTGGACGCCAACCGTTGAAGGACTCTATAATTATGAAGATGTGCGCGATAACCCGGAAAAAATTGATGACCCATCCTGGCACCTCGGACTGCCCGACTCAGTAGTTGCTGATATCAGGAACTCGCTCAAGCATCCAGGAAGGATGAGTTATTTTCAACTCACTCCCATCAGGAAACCAACTCTAGAAACGAAATTCAAACAATTGCAAAAGGCAGGTGTTGTGATGCTGATCGGAACTGATAGTGGCATCCCCATGAAATTCCATTCACAAAGCACCTGGAATGAATTGGATGTTTGGGTCCGTGTATTTGGTGTTGACCCCATCCAGGCAATCAAATCAGCCACCTACTGGCCATCCGTTTTCATGGGTGTAGAAAACAAGGTAGGAACAGTGAGTGAGGGCAAACAGGCAGATATCATAGCTGTAAAAGGAGATGCACTCAAATACATCAGCCTACTTCAAAGGGTTGATGTCATCATGAAAAAAGGTAAAATCTATAAAGGACAATAACATGAAAAAGATTTTAATGCTGCTGACATCCAGTGTGATGTTTTATTCAGTTCATGCACAGCAAACCCAGAAACCGCCTTTACATGGTAAAAACTGGATGGCCATAACCGGTAAACCGCTGGCAGCAACCGCTGGGGCAACCATATTCAACAAGGGTGGAAATGCTGTGGATGCAGCCTGTGCCATGCTGGCAGCTACCTGTACCATGTGGGACGTACTGAGCTGGGGAGGTGAAACACAAGCCATCATCTACAACCCCAAAACCGGTAAAGTAATCAGCATCAATGCGATGGGAGTTGCCCCCACAGGAGCCACACCAGAATTTTTCAAATCCAAAGGATACAATTTCCCGCCTGAATACGGTCCGCTTGCAGCCACTACACCCGGAACACCAGGCGGAATCTGCCACATGCTGTCAGCTTATGGCACAATGAGCCTGAAAGAAGTGCTGGCGCCAGCCATGCAACTTGCATCCGGATACCCTATTGATGCGCAAACAGCCAACAGCATTGAAAGAGGCAAACAACGAATCAAAGAATGGCCTTACAGCAAATCAGTTTTCCTGCCGCATCTGGGTGAAAAGCGTGAAGCGCCTGAAGCCGGTGAGATTTTTGTTCAGCAAGACCTCTACAATACGCTGGCTAAAATGGTTGAAGCAGAACAGAATGCCCTGAAAAAAGGTGCATCAAGAAAAGCAGCAATCATGGCCGCATTCGACCGCTTTTACAAGGGTGATATTGCCGATGAATTTGTGAGGGGAAGCAAAGAGCAGGGCGGATTGATTACCAAACAAGACCTGGCCACTTGGAAACCAATTGAGGAAGAACCCCGTCAAACCAACTACAAAGGTATTGATGTATATAAATTACAGGAATGGACACAAGGTCCGGTCATGCTTCAAGCGCTGAATATCCTTGAAAATTTCGACCTGAAAAAAATGGGATACAACAGTCCTCAATATATTCATACCGTATACCAGGCTATGAATATGGCTTTTGCCGACAGGGATTTCTACTATGGAGACCCCTATAAATTACCTGTAGAACCCATTAAAGGCTTACTCAGCAAGGAATATGCCAAACTCAGGGCATCTCAGATCAATCCAGACAAGAATGATGCCCTTGTTGGTCCGGGTGACCCCTACCCTTTTGAAGGCAAAGAAAATCCATACAAAGCATTGCTTGCGCAACGGGGCTTCAGCGAATTTGGAGGAGGTAACAGGAATTTTGTTCCGGCACATGATTCAGGCGGACTCGCCATGCTGGATGAAAATTATATGGACAGGCTTTGGAGAGGAACAACTTCAGTAGAGGCCGCAGACAAGGAAGGATGGGTTGTATCCATCACCCCAAGTGGCGGCTGGATTCCAGCCTGCATCGCCGGAAAAACAGGCGTAGGAATGAGTCAGCGTATGCAGAGCTTCGTGCTGGATTCAACGATCAATCCATTCAATGTGGTAGCCCCAGGCAAACGCCCGCGCGTTACCCTTACCCCCAGCCTGGCCATGAAAGACGGCAAACCACTCATGGCATTTGCTGTTCAGGGTGGAGACACCCAAGACCAGAATCTGCTG